>NZ_JBMDJQ010000010.1:0-158290 GCF_057809275.1 Pseudomonas sp. FG36 | reverse complement strand
GAGTGATGGTTCGGTGGGAGCGGGCTTGCCCGCACCCACGCAGCCTCACGGTTTGGTAGCCTGAAGCCCCGCCAGCAGAAGCCGCTGGTACAGCTCCTCCTTCAGCCCCTGTGGCTCCCCCAGCCCCATGCGCGCCAACTGCGCTGCATAGGCTTCGGGCGCCGGCGCATCCAGCGCCGCCTTGCCCAGCTCCAGCACCTCGCTCAGCTTGAACTTGCTCTTGAGCCAATTCAGCGCCCGCAACAAGTCACGCTCCTCGGCCGTGAAATCGCTGCCCAGCGGATATTCCGGGAACAATCGCGCATGCCGCGCGCGGGTTGCCTCCAGGCGCTCGGGAGTGTTGTCGGTATAGCGCGCATCCAGCACGAAATCCTTCGCCAGCTTGCCCGCCGCCTTGGCTCGCTCCATCAGCTCGCGCTGAAAACGAGAGTCACTGATCGCCAGCAGCCGCGCAATCACCTCGCTGTCGGTCTGCCCGCGCAGGTCGGCGATGCCGTATTCGGTGATCACGATGTCTCGCAAGTGCCGGGGTATGGTGCAGTGGCCGTAGGTCCAGTAGAGGTTGGAGCTCACCTCGCCCCCGGCCTCGCGCCAGCTACGCAGCAACAGGATCGAGCGACCGCCCTCCAGCGCATGGCCCTGGGCCACGAAGTTGTACTGCCCGCCCACGCCGCTGAGCACCCGGCCATCTTCGAGCTGGTCGGCGACACCGGCCCCCAGCAAGGTCATGCCGAATACCGTATTGATGAAGCGCGCATCCCGGCGCTGACGGCGCTTGCGCTCTTCCTGGCCGTACAGCTCGTTGATGTAGCTGATGGCGGTCATGGCGAAGCGTGCGCGTTGTTCCAGCGGCATCTCGCGCAGGCGCTGGTAGAACGCCCGTGGGCCGAGGAAGAAGCCGCCATGCACCAGCACGCCATGCTCGTCAGCCGGGCGGCGCACCACCCCGGCCTCAGCCAGGGCAAGCAACCCGTTGACGAACATTTCGCTGCAGCCATATAGCCCCTGGGCGAAGGTATCCAGCCCTCCTTCCCGCTCGATCAGTGCCTGCCATGGGCCGACATCCAGCTCATCGAGCAGCGCACGATAGCCTTCGTTGTCGCCCTGGCGTGCCAGCAGCGCCGCCGCTACCGCATCGCCCATGGCGCCGATGCCGATCTGCAGGGTACCGCCGTCGCGCACCAGGGTGCTGGCATGCAGGCCGATGCAATGGTCCTGGGTGTTCACCGGCATGTTTGGCGTGGAGAACAACCGGCGACTTTCGGGCTGGTCGATCAGCAGGTCGAACTGTTCCAGGCCCAGCTCCGCGTCCCCTGGCATGTAGGGCAGTTCGTCATGGACCTGGCCAAGCACCAGGATGGTCTCGCCCTCGGCGCGGCGCCGGGCGATCATCGGCAGCAGGTCCAGGGTGATATCGGGGTTGCAGGCCAGGCTCAGGTGACCGGGCCGCTCGGGCGTGGCCGCCACCAGCTGCGCGATCAGGTTCAGTCCCTTGGCGTTGATGTCCCGTGCGGCGTGGCTGTAGTTGCTGCTGACGTAGTCCTGCTGGGCCGCTTCGCTGTGCAGCAGGCTCCCGGGCTGCATGAAGAACTGCTCGACGCGGATGTTCGGCGGGAGCTTGTCGGCACGCAGGTCGGCCAGGTAGGTGAGCTCCTCATAGTCGGCGAATACACGCTCGACGAAAGGCTCAAGGAAGCGCCGTTGCAAGCCATCGCCCAACGGCGGGCGGCCGAGGGACAGGGCGGTGTAGAGGGTCAAGCGACGCTCAGGCAACTCGCGGATGCGGGCATACAGCGCGTTGACGAAAGCGTTGGGTTTGCCCAGGCCAAGCGGCAGGCCCATGTGAATATGGCTGGGCAGTCGGGCCAGGGCCTGTTCGACAGCCTGGTCGATGGAGCAGCGATACATCTGGGCCTCCTGAGTCATCCGTGGGTTCAGGGGTTGGACACAAGTCACAGCGGGTTGGTTGCCTGTCCCGCCCCCGCAACAGGGTTACCAGCCCAAAAACAAAAGCCCGCCATCAGAGGCGGGCTTTATACAAGTCAGGTCTGGCTCACAGCCCGGACATCTTCTTGATCGCACCCTTCAGATCGTCATCCGAGCAATCGGCGCAGGTGCCCTTCGGTGGCATGGCGTTGATCCCGGTGATGGCCTTGGCCAGGATGCCATCAAGGCCGCCCTGGTGGTCGGCACGCTCTTTCCACGCGGCGGTATCACCGATCTTCGGCGCGTTCAGCAGGCCGGTGCCATGGCAGGCATTGCAATGCTTGGCGATGATCTCGTCCGGCGTCTTGGCACCGCCGCCACCGGCACTGGCGACCACTTCCATGCCCTTGCATTCCTGGCCCTGGACGCACACCTGGCCGACCGGCTCGAGACGCTTGGCGATGTCGTCGTTGGTTGCAGCGGTTGCGCTCATTGCCCAAAGGGCGAATACGGCTGCTGGTACGGCCAGCATCTTCTTGATTTGGTTCACGCGAACACCCTCATGGTGGCTAATCACGCCCGCGGCCACGGAATTGCGAGCGTTGAAAAGTATAGCGGGAACCTGGAAGGCGTGAAACGACCACACTCAGGGAAAGGGTATTGACCCGTCAATGCACTGCGCTGGATCAAAAGTTCGACGGGGTGGCGGCGCTGATCAGCCGGGCCGGCTCCTCGAACGGGTTGCGGAAGCGGTGCGGGCGGGTGCTTTCGAAGTAGTAGCTGTCGCCGGCCTCGAGGATGAAGATCTCGGTGCCGACCACCAGTTCCAGGCGGCCCTCGAGAAGAATGCCGGTCTCTTCGCCATCGTGGGTGAGCATTTCCGCCCCCGTGTCGGCGCCCGGTGGGTAGACCTCGGTCAGAAACGCGATGGCGCGATTGGGGTGCGACTTGCCGACCAGCTTCATGGTGACCGCGCCGTCGGAAATGTCGATCAGCTCATGGGCCTTGTAGACGATCTGGGTCGGGCTTTCCGGGGCCAGCTCCACCGAGAAGAACTCGACCATGGACATGGGGATACCGCTGAGCACCTTGCGCAGGGAGCTGATCGACGGGCTCACGCTGTTCTTCTCGATCATCGAGATGGTGCTGTTGGTCACCCCCGCGCGCTTGGCGAGTTCGCGCTGGGACAAGCCCTTGAGCTTGCGGATGGCTTGCAGTCGTTCACCGACGTCCAAAGCTTGCGCCTCCAGAAACGGTCGAGGTTGGGGGAGTGTGAACGATATGATGGCAATGCCGTTCAGTATTTACAACACACAGCCCCGCAGCCTGTCCGCTTTGGCGCTTTATTCGCCGATATAGTCCAGCGGCACGCGCTTGAGATTGCAGAAGATCTGGTACGGGATGGTCCCGGCCTGCATGGCCACGTCGCTGGCCAGTACTTGCTTGCCCCACAACTCGACCGGGCTGCCGACAGTGGCCTCGGGCACGTCTGTCAGGTCGACGCAGAGCATGTCCATCGACACACGGCCAATCAGCTGGGTGCGCTTGCCGGCCACCACCACTGGCGTGCCGGTAGGTGCCTGGCGCGGGTAACCATCGGCATAGCCCATGGCAACCACGCCGACCCGGGTCGGCCGCGGGCTGATGAACCTGGCGCCATAGCCCACGGGCTCACCGGCAGGCAGCTCGCGCACGCTGATGATGCGCGATTGCAGGGTCATCACAGGCTGCAGGCGAGCAGCCTCGGCCTGCTCCACTTCGAACGGCGTGGCGCCGTAGAGCATGATGCCTGGGCGCACCCAGTCGCTCTTGATGCTCGGCCAGCCCAGCACGGCCGGCGAGTTGCGCAGGCTGCACTCGGCGGCCAGGCCCTGGCGGGCAGCCTCGAACACGGCGACCTGCTGCTCGGTGGCGGCGGCGTCGAGCTCGTCGGCGCGGGCGAAGTGGCTCATCAGCACAATGCGCGAGACCTTGCCGCTGGCCAGCAGGCGCTGGTAGGCATCGGCGTAGTCCTTGGGGTGCACGCCGACGCGGTGCATGCCGGTGTCCATCTTCAACCAGACGGTCAGCGGCTTGTGCACCGAGGTCTTCTCGATCGCTTCCAACTGCCATGGCGAATGCACCACGCACCACAGATCATGCTCGGCGATCAGCGAAAGCTCGCTGGCCTCGAAGAAACCTTCGAGCAACAGAACGGGTGCCTTGATGCCTGCCGCGCGCAGCTCCAGGGCCTCCTCGATGCAGGCCACGGCAAAACCGTCGGCCTCGGCCTCGAGCGCCAGGGCGCAACGCACCGCGCCATGACCGTAGGCGTCGGCCTTGACCACGGCCAGGGCCTTGGCGCCGGTCAGCTCACGGGCGAGGCGGTAGTTGTGTCGGAGGGCTTGGAGGTCGATCAAGGCACGGGCGGGACGCATGGCGGCAGCCTTCTGGCAGTTCTGGTTATCGGTAAAACCCCGGCGCGGCAGATGGGGGGTAGGTACCCACCGCGCCGGGGTGAGGGAACAGGTCAATCGGTTTCGGGCCTCATCGCGGGGCAAGTCGCATCGGCGCACCACGATGAGGCCAACAGCATCGAATGCTTACTGGTGCGCAGGCGCCGGCTGTCCGTGCTTAGCAGTCTCGCGGCTATTGCCATAACGCGAGATGTCCAGGCCTTCGGCACTGATCTGCGGCTTCTTGCGCGCAATCAGGTCGGCCAGCAGGCGACCGGAACCGCAGGCCATGGTCCAGCCCAGGGTGCCGTGACCGGTGTTGAGGAACAGGTTACGGAACTTGGTCGCCCCGACGATCGGGGTGCCGTCCGGGGTGGCCGGGCGCAGGCCGGTCCAGAAGCTCGCCTGGCTCAGGTCGCCGCCGCGAGGATAAAGGTCGTTGACGATCATCTCCAGCGTTTCGCGTCGACGCGGGTTCAGCGACAGGTCAAAACCGGCGATCTCAGCCATGCCGCCGACACGGATGCGGTTGTCGAAACGGGTAATCGCGACCTTGTAGGTCTCGTCCAGGATGGTCGAGGTCGGCGCCATGTCGCCGTTGGTGATCGGCACGGTCAGCGAATAGCCCTTGAGCGGGTAGACCGGAGCCTTGATGCCCAGCGGCTTGAGCAGCTGCGGCGAGTAGCTGCCCAGCGCCAGCACGTAGCGATCGGCGGTTTCCAGCTTGCCGTCGATCCATACGCCGTTGATGCGGTCGCCGGCGACGTCCAGGCGCTGGATGTCCTGGCCGAAGCGGAACTCGACACCCAGCTTGATGGCCATCTCGGCGAGCTTGGTGGTGAACATCTGGCAGTCGCCAGTCTGGTCGTTGGGCAGTCGCAGGGCGCCAGCGAGGATACCCTTCACGCTCTCCAGGGCCGGTTCGACCCGGGCAATGCCGTCACGGTCGAGCAGTTCGTACGGTACACCGGACTGCTCCAGCACCGCGATGTCCTTGGCCGCGGCGTCCAGCTGCGCCTGGGTGCGGAACAACTGGGTGGTGCCCAGGCTGCGGCTTTCGTAGGCGATGCCGGTTTCGGCGCGCAGCTCGTCGAGGCAATCGCGGCTGTACTCGGACAGGCGCACCATGCGCTCCTTGTTCACCGCATAACGGCTGGCGGTGCAGTTGCGCAGCATCTGCGCCATCCACAGGTACTGATCGACGTCGCCGGTCAGCTTGATGGCCAGGGGCGCGTGGCGCTCCAGCAGCCACTTGATGGCCTTGAGCGGCACGCCAGGGGCGGCCCAGGGCGAGGCATAGCCGGGCGAGATCTGGCCTGCGTTGGCGAAGCTGGTTTCCATGGCCACCGCCGGCTGGCGATCGACCACCGTCACCTCGAAACCTTGCCGGGCCAGATAGTAGGCACTGGCGGTACCGATCACACCGCTACCAAGTACCAGAACTCGCATTGTTGTATCCCTCGCACGCGGCTTGCCGCAGTCTTTTGTTGAAATGGCATGGATGCGCGCAGTATAAGAATCTCCGACCAGTGCTATTCACTATATAAGCAGCTATATTTGGCGAGAATTCTCGGCAAAATTGCCTTTCACGGAGGGGCATCCCCTATGAGAACCCAGCACCAGAGCAAACGTGAACTGGACAAGATCGACCGCAACATCCTGCGGATCCTGCAGAATGACGGGCGCATCTCCTTCACCGAACTGGGCGAGAAGGTCGGGCTGTCCACCACCCCCTGCACCGAACGGGTGCGGCGCCTGGAGCGCGAGGGGATCATCATGGGCTACAACGCCCGGCTCAACCCGCAGCACCTGAAGGGCAGCTTGCTGGTGTTCGTCGAGATCAGCCTGGACTACAAGTCCGGCGACACCTTCGAGGAGTTCCGCCGTGCCGTGCTCAAGCTGCCCCATGTACTGGAATGTCACCTGGTGTCGGGCGATTTCGACTACCTGGTGAAGGCGCGGATCTCGGAGATGGCGTCGTATCGCAAGCTGCTCGGCGACATCCTGCTCAAGCTGCCCCATGTGCGCGAGTCGAAGAGCTACATCGTGATGGAAGAAGTGAAAGAGAGTCTGTGCCTGCCGATCCCGGACTGAAGCCTTACACCAGCACCTGGCGGGTACTGGCTATATAGGTGTGAACCAGCTGCTCGGCCGCCGGGTCGATCGGCTGCTCTGGGCCCCGCCCCCTGGGGCAGGCCAGACGCGGCGTGGTGCCGAACAGGCGGCAGATCATCGGGCGCTCTTCATATACGGTGCAGCCGTTCGGGCCCAGGTGCACACAGTCCAGGCGCTCCAACGCGGTTTTCTGCTCGGCCTGGGTCTTGCGCGGCAGGCGGGCCATTTCCTCGGCCGAGGTGGTGACCGGGCCGCAGCAGTCATGGCAGCCGGGCTCGCACTCGAACGAGGGGATGAGCTCGCGCAGAAAATGGATCTTGTGGCGGTTGCAGGACATAAGCGGCGCATCTTGGACATGAATGCTGGATTATAAGGCAATCGCGGGAACGGGCTTGCCCCGCGATTGACCGGTTGCCTATCCTCGCCTTTTCGCCTTGCACCCAGGAAACGATACATGGTCCACAGCGCGCAACACGCCGCCTCCTACTACGCCGCCAGCAGCGCGCCACACCCCGACTACCCGTTCCTGCAAGGCGAGCACAGCGCCGACGTGTGCATTGTCGGCGGTGGCTACTCGGGCCTGAACACCGCCATCGAATTGGCCGAACGCGGCCTGTCGGTGATCCTCCTGGAAGCACGCAAGCTCGGCTGGGGCGCCAGCGGCCGCAACGGTGGCCAGCTCATCCGTGGCGTCGGCCACGGCCTGGAACAGTTTCTCCCGGTGATCGGTGAGGAAGGCGTGCGCAGCCTGAAGCTGATGGGCCTGGAGGCGGTGGAAATCGTCCGCGAACGCGTCGAGCGCCATGGCATCGACTGCGACCTGACCTGGGGCTACTGCGACCTGGCCAACAAGCCCGCCGAACTGGAAGGCTTCGCCGAGGACGCCGAGGAACTGCGCAGCCTGGGTTATCGTCACGAACTGCGCCTGGTGCAGCCCGACGACATGCACTCGGTAGTAGGTTCTGATCGCTATGTCGGCGGCCTGATCGACATGGGTTCCGGTCACCTGCACCCACTCAACCTGGCGCTGGGCGAAGCCGCCGTGGCCAGGCGCCTAGGTGTCGGCTTGTACGAGCAGTCGGAAGTGACCCGCATCGAGTACGGCCCGGAAGTGAAGGTGCATACCGCCCAAGGCCGGGTGCGCGCCAAGACGCTGGTGCTGTGCTGCAACGCCTACCACAACGACCTCAACCGCGAACTGGGTGGCAAGGTGCTGCCCGCCGGCAGCTACATCATCGCCACCGAGCCCTTGGGTGAGGAACGCGCCCGCCAGTTGCTGCCGCAGAACATGGCGGTATGCGACCAGCGCGTGGCGCTGGATTACTATCGCCTCTCTGCCGACAAACGCCTGCTGTTCGGCGGCGCCTGCCACTATTCCGGGCGCGACCCGCAAGACATCGCCGCCTACATGCGCCCGAAAATGCTCAAGGTGTTCCCGCAACTGGCCGATGTGCGCATTGATTACCAATGGGGCGGCATGATCGGCATCGGTGCCAACCGCCTGCCGCAGATCGGCCGCTTGGCCAGCCAGCCCAACGTCTACTACGCCCAGGCCTATTCGGGCCACGGGCTCAACGCCACCCACCTCGCCGGGCGTCTGCTCGGCGAGGCCATCAGCGGCCAGCAGAGCGGGCGCTTCGACCTGTTCGCCAAGGTACCGCACACCACCTTCCCCGGCGGCAAGCTGCTGCGCTCGCCGCTGCTGGCACTGGGGATGCTCTGGTATCGACTCAAAGAGCTGGCCTAGTCACGCCAGAAGGGCTTGCTCGCCTCATGCCGAGCCTGCTCCCAGCTGATGCCGATATCGCGCAGTTGGTAATCCTCCAACTGCAACAGGGCCCTGCGGGTGCGCCAGCGATGCAGCATCAGGCTCCAACGACCCATGCCTTGAGGCGCGCTGAAGACCCGGGGACGCTGCTCCGACTCCAGCTCACTGGCCAACAGTTGCAAGCGCACATCGCTCATGCCACCCATCACTGCGTTCTCCCATCAGTTGATACCGTGGAGAAAGCATGCGCGCTCATACCCTCGACAATACAGACTCAACAGCGGCTTATTATTCCCATACAGAATTGGCGAAAAGACGCCTGAATGAAGTATTTTTCAACAATCTGTATCGGTTATCGACCCGCACAACGGGCAGGAGTATGCCGTGACACTCTATCTGAACCTCGCCGAACTGCTCGGCTCGCGTATCGAGCAAGGCCTCTACCGCCCCGGCCAGCGCCTTCCTTCGGTGCGCGCCCTGAGTGTCGAGCACGGCGTCAGCCTGAGCACCGTACAGCAGGCCTATCGCCTGCTGGAGGACAACGGCCTGGTGTCGCCACGGCCCAAGTCCGGCTACTTCGTCGCCGAAGATCACCAGCTCCCGGCCTTGCCCGACATCAGCCGCCCCGTCCAACGACCTGTGGATATCTCACAGTGGGAACAGGTACTGGAACTGATCCGTGCCACTCCACGCCCGGATGTGATCCAGCTCGGCCGCGGCATGCCCGACGTCGACAGCCCCACGCTCAAGCCACTGCTGCGCAGCCTGGCGCAGATCAGCCGGCGCATGGACATGCCCGGCCTGTACTACGACAACATCCACGGCAACGCCCTGCTGCGCGAGCAGATCGCCCGGCTGATGCTCGACTCCGGCTGCCGCCTGGGCCCGGCCGACCTGGTGGTAACCACCGGCTGTCACGAGGCGCTGTCGTGCAGTATTCGCGCGGTATGCGAACCCGGTGACATCGTCGCGGTCGATTCACCCAGCTTCCACGGCGCCATGCAGACGCTGAAGGGTCTGGGCATGAAGGCCCTGGAAATCCCCACCGACCCCATCACCGGCATCAGCCTGGAAGCCCTCGAGCTGGCCCTCGAGCAATGGCCGATCAAGCTCATCCAGATCACCCCCAGCTGCAACAACCCAATGGGCTACATCATGCCCGAGGCACGCAAGAAGGCGCTGCTGACACTCGCCCAACGCTACGATGTGGCAATCCTCGAAGACGATGTGTATGGCGACCTGGCCTACACCTACCCACGCCCGCGCACCATCAAGTCGTTCGACGACGATGGCCGGGTATTACTCTGCAGTTCGTTCTCCAAGACCCTGGCCCCGGGCCTGCGGGTAGGTTGGGTGGCCCCGGGGCGCTACCTGGAGCGTGTACTGCACATGAAGTACATCAGCACCGGCAGCACCTCTTGCCAACCGCAACTGGCGATCGCCGACTTCATCGCCGAAGGTCACTACCAGCCGCACCTGCGGCGCATGCGCAGCCAGTACCAGCGCGGCCGCGACCAGATGTGCGACTGGGTGACCCGCTTCTTCCCGACAGGCACCCGGGCCAGCCGCCCGCAAGGTGGCTTCATGCTGTGGGTGGAACTGCCGGAGAGTTTCGATACGCTGCGCCTGAACCGCGCTTTACTGGAGCAAGGCGTGCAGATCGCGGTGGGCAGCATATTCTCGGCCTCGGGCAAGTACCGTAACTGCCTGCGCATGAACTTCGCCGCCCGGCCTACGGAGCAGATCGAAGCCGCCGTGCGCAAGGTCGGTGAAACCGCCCTTCGTCTACTGGATGCCGAACACCCTGGCGGGTAACTTTGCGCCGCCTGCCACGGTCCAACTTCATAAGCCCTTGCCGCACAGGACGATCCACCCTTGAGACTCCAGCATGCCCTGCCCCTGCTGCTGGTGCTGCTGCTCGGCCTGTCGGGCTGCGCCAGTGTCGGTACACCACGTGAAGTCAGCCAGGCGCTGCCGGCGGCCGACTCGGCCTTCGGCCGCTCGGTGCAGCGCCAGGCCGCGCCCTACGAGGGACGCTCGGGCTTTCGCCTGCTGCCCAACAGCAACGAGGCATTCCGCGCCCGCGCGGAGCTGATCCGCAACGCCCAGGCAAGCATCGACCTGCAGTACTACATCGTCCACGATGGTCTCAGCACCCGCGCCCTGGTCCATGAACTGCTGCGCGCCGCCGACCGCGGCGTACGTGTGCGCATCCTGCTCGACGACACCACCAGCGATGGCCTCGACAACCTCATGGGTACCCTCGCCGCCCACCCGAACATCCACATCCGCGTGTTCAACCCGCTGCACCTGGGGCGCAGTACCGGTGCCACCCGCGCCGTCGGCCGGCTGTTCAACCTGTCGCGCCAGCACCGGCGCATGCACAACAAGTTGTTCCTGGTGGACAACAGCATGGCCATCGTCGGCGGCCGTAACCTGGGCGACGAGTACTTCGACGCCGAACCCAACCTCAACTTCACCGACATCGACCTGCTGGGCGTGGGGCCTGTGGCCGAACAACTCGGACACAGCTTCGACCAGTACTGGAACAGCGCCTTGAGCCGCCCGATCGGCGATTTTCTCTGGCGCCAGCCCGACGCCGACGACCTGTTCAGCAGCCGTCAGCGCCTGGAGGTGTCCCTGGCCGAAGCACGGATCAAGCGCAAGGCCCTGTACGATCGCTTGATGGCCTATCAGTCGCAGCCCCGCCTGGATGTATGGCGCAATGAGCTGATCTGGGCCCACAGTCAGGCTCTGTGGGACGCGCCCAGCAAAGTCCTGGCAGATGGCGAGCCGGACCCGCAACTGCTGATGACCCAGCAACTGGCGCCCGACCTGAACCGCGTGCACAAGGAATTGATCCTGGTGTCCGCCTACTTCGTACCCGGCGAACCCGGCCTGCTGTACCTGACCAGTCGCGCTGACGCCGGCACCTCGGTCAAGCTCCTGACCAACTCGCTGGAAGCCACCGATGTGCCAGCGGTCCATGGCGGCTACGCGCCTTATCGCCGCGCCTTGCTGGAGCATGGCGTGCAGTTGTACGAGTTGCGCCGCCAGCCCGGCGATCCGCGCCCACGGCTGGGCTTTCACGGCAGCTCCGATTCGAGCCTGCACAGCAAGGCAATGGTGTTCGACCGACGCAAGACCTTCATCGGCTCGTTCAACTTCGACCCGCGTTCCGTGCTGTGGAACACCGAGGTGGGCGTGATGGTGGACAGCCCAGAGCTGGCCGAGTACACCCGCGAACTGGCGCTACAAGGCATGGCACCAGCGCTGAGTTACCAGGTGAAGCTGGTGGAGGGAAAGATGGTCTGGGCGACAGAAGACAACGGCCAGCGGCATATGCTGGTGACCGAGCCTGGGGGAATATGGCGGCGCTTCAATGCCTGGATCAGCAAGGCGGTCGGGCTGGAGAAGATGCTGTAGTACCCATGGCGGAGCGATCGGTCAGGCCGCCGCCGGCTCGAAGGCATCCTTGCGCCGCGTCAGCAGCACCAACCCCGCCGCGCCCACCGCCATCAGCAACGGCAGTGCATGTCCGCTGATCCACTGGCTTCCCGCCCCAGCCAGCAAAGGCCCGAGCAGGCAACCGATGCCCCATAGCTGCGCCACATGGGCATTGGCCCGCACCAGTTCGTCATCCCGGTAGCGCTCGCCGATCAGCACCAGCGACAAGGTGAACAACCCACCCGCGCTGGCACCGAACAGTACCCACAACGGCCAGATCACCGGTGTATGCAACAGCAGCGGAATCGCCAGGCTGGAAACCATCAAGGTCAGTGCGCAACCACTGAACAACGTGCGCCGCGACATGCGGTCGGCCAAGGCGCCAATCGGCAATTGCAGCACCGCATCCCCCACCACCACGGTGCTGACCATGAACAACGCCACCTCCGTGGTGAACCCTTGCTGCAGGCAGTACACCGGCAGCAACGTCAGGATCATCGCCTCGAATGCCGCGAACAGCGCGATGGCCCAGGCGATCACCGGCAGACGCCGACAGAAGCCGAACAGGTCGGCAAAGGTGACGCTGCACGCCTCGGTGGTGGGTGCACCGCCGCGCCCCAGCAGGATCAGCGGTGCGACCAGCAGCAACCCGGTCGCGGCCCAGAAACCGAAATCATCGTCCGAGCCCAGGAACCCCAGCACCAGCGGCCCGGCCAATTGGCTCAGGGCATAGCTGCTGCCATACAGCGCCACCAGCCGGCCACGCCACTGCTCGACTACCAACTGGTTGATCCAGCTCTCGCCAAGGATGAACACCACCGTCAGCGACATACCAATCATCAAGCGCAGCACCAGCCACAGGGCATAGCTGGGCAGCACCGCCACCAGGCCGATCGACAGCGCCCCACCCCACAGGCACAGACGCATGGCCATGGGCACGCCGACCCAGCCGGCAAGGCGGCTGGCCAGGCTGGCACCGACCAGTACACCAAGGGCCGGCATCGCCGCCATCACGCCGATGGCGAACCCACCGTAGCCCCAGCCCTCCAGGCGCAGGGACACCAGCGGCATGCTCACGCCGAGCGCAAGGCCGACACTGAGCACCGACGCCAGGACGGCAAAGTAGGTTCCCCAACGCATAGCGGCCTCCGGGTAAGAATTCTGGCAAAAAGCATCGCGGGGCAAGCCCGCTCCCACAACTCACGTGGGAGCGGGCTTGCCCCGCGAAAAAGGCGCTACCCGATTACAGCTTGATCCAGGTCGCCTTCAGCTCGGTGTACTTCTCCAGCGCGTGCAGCGACTTGTCACGGCCGTTGCCCGACTGTTTGAAGCCGCCAAACGGCGCGGTCATGTCGCCACCGTCGTACTGGTTGACCCAGACACTGCCGGCGCGCACGGCGCGGGCGGTCTTGTGCGCCTTGGAGATGTCCGAGGTCCAGATGCCCGCCGCCAGGCCGTATGGCGTGTCGTTGGCGATGGCCACGGCCTCTTCGGCGGTATCGAAGGTGATCACCGACAGTACCGGGCCGAAGATCTCTTCCTTGGCGATCTTCATGGCGTTGGTCACGCCGTCGAAGATGGTCGGCTCGACGTAAGTGCCACCAGTCTCTTCCAAGATGCGCTTGCCGCCAGCCAGCAGCTTGGCGCCATCCTGGTGGCCGGCCTCGATGTAGGACAGCACGGTGTTCATTTGCTGGGTGTCGACCAGTGCACCGACGGTGGTTGCCGGGTCCAGCGGGTTGCCCGGTTTCCAGGCCTTGAGGGCCTCGACCACCATGGGCAGGAACTTGTCCTTGATCGAGCGCTCGACCAACAGGCGGGAACCTGCGGTGCAGACTTCACCCTGGTTGAAGGCGATGGCGCTGGCGGCGGCCTCGGCGGCGGCCTGCAGGTCAGGGGCGTCGGCGAAGACGATGTTCGGGCTCTTGCCACCGGCTTCCAGCCAGACACGCTTCATGTTCGACTCACCGGCATAGACCATCAGTTGCTTGGCGATCTTGGTCGAACCGGTGAATACCAGGGTGTCGACGTCCATGTGCAGGGCCAGGGCCTTGCCCACGGTGTGACCGTAGCCTGGCAGCACGTTCAGCACGCCAGCCGGAATACCGGCCTCGATGGCCAGCTGGGCGATGCGGATCGCGGTCAGCGGCGATTTTTCGGACGGTTTGAGCACGATGGAGTTGCCGGTGGCCAGGGCCGGGCCCAGCTTCCAGCACGCCATCAGCAGCGGGAAGTTCCACGGTACGATGGCACCGACCACACCCACTGGCTCGCGGGTCACCAGGCCGAGCTGGTCGTGCGGGGTCGGGGCGACTTCGTCGTAGACTTTGTCGATGGCTTCGGCAGTCCAGTGGATGGCCTGGGCCGCCCCCGGGATATCGATGGTGGAGGAGTCACCGATCGGCTTGCCCATGTCGAGGGTTTCGAGCAGGGCCAGCTCCTCGACGTTCTTGCGCAGCAAGTCGGCGAAGCGGATCAGCTTGGCCTTGCGCTTGGCCGGGGCCAGGCGCGACCAGGCGCCGGATTCGAACACGGCGCGGGCGTTGTCGACAGCGCGGTTGGCGTCGGCCAGGTCGCAGCTGGCGACCTTGGCCAGGAAGCGTCCGTCCACCGGGCTCAGGCAGTCGAAGGTTTCACCGGATGCGGCATCGGTGTATTCGCCGTTGATGAAGGCGCGGCCTTCGATCTTCAGTTGCTGGGCACGCTGTTCCCAGTCCGCACGAGTCAGGGTGGTCATAGGAAACTCCTCTCTTGTTAAGGTGCAACGCCGCACTGAGGACTCACGGGCGCTGTCAGAAATTCTGGCCGGGTGACGACGCACACGGGCACCTGCCACCCTAAACCAGGGCGGGGAAACTATCAATATATTTGACACCAACGGCTCAAATGCCTACTGATGTTCATTTTATTAAACAACAACAGGGTAACCACCATGAGTATCACCAGCATCGTCGACTTTGCCCAGGTTCTGACCGAAGCCGAACGCTACCGCCCGGCAGCGGAGAAAATCCTCAAGGGCGAGCCTGACCAGGCTGTCTACAACCACTACGCCAGCCCGTGCGGGCAGTTCGCCGCGGGCGTCTGGGAAGGCGAGGTGGGCCAGTGGACGGTGAACTACACCGAGCACGAGTACTGCGAGATCGTCCAGGGTGTGTCGGTGCTGCGCGACCAGGACGGCGGCGCCAAGACCTTGCGTGCCGGCGATCGCTTTGTGATCCCCGCAGGCTTCAAGGGCACCTGGGAAGTGCTGGAGCCGTGCCGCAAGATCTATGTGATGTTCGAGCAGAAATGAACCCAATCGCGGGGCCCCGCCTTATGCAGGCCCCGCGATGACTTTGCTGGAGACATAAAAAAACCCGCCACCTTGCGGTTGCGGGTTTTTTCAGGTTGCCGATCAATTACTTGATCTTGGCTTCCTTGTACACCACGTGCTTGCGGACGACCGGATCGTACTTCTTGATCTCGATCTTGTCCGGAGTGGTGCGCTTGTTCTTGTCGGTGGTGTAGAAGTGGCCGGTACCGGCACTCGAAACCAGACGGATCAATTCACGCATGATGTTCTCCTTTAAACCTTGGCGCCAGCGCGACGGATGTCGACCAGAACGGCATCGATGCCGCGCTTGTCGATGATACGCATGCCTTTGGCGGAAACGCGCAGACGCACGAAGCGCTTCTCGGACTCAACCCAGAAACGGTGGTGCTGCAGGTTCGGCAGGAAACGACGACGGGTTTTGTTGTTTGCGTGGGAAATATTGTTCCCAGTTACCGGACCCTTACCGGTAACTTGACAGACTCTCGACATGCCTCAGCCCTCTAAAACCACATGCCCAACCCGGCATGGGTTGGCCGCTTAATCTCTCAGTCAATGGCGCCAAGGCGCCGTGTTCCCGGGGGTCTTATCGGCCGGGTGCGCTTACGCGACAGACCGAGCCCCTAGAAAAGAGCGCTGCTTTATACCAGAAAGACTCCGCCACAACAACAGAATATGAGAGTTCCGGTCGGGCCGAGCGCGCCTGGGCAGCATAACGACTGGGGCGGCAAGCTGTCGACCGCCCGTCGCCGAATTAATGCGAAAGGGTGTGGTCATTTGCCCATGCCCGCACTAGGGTAGGACATTTCCTCAATTTTCCAGACTGCACCGGCAGATGGGCCACCGACCAGCCAAGGAGTCACCATGCGTGCCGCCGCCCTTTCCCTCCTGTTCACCACCCTGTGCGCCGCGGGCCTTGCCCAGGCCGCAGCGCTGTCGGTGTGCACCGAAGCCAGCCCAGAAGGCTTCGACGTGGTGCAGTACAACTCGCTGACCACCACCAACGCCTCGGCCGACGTGCTGATGAACCGCCTGGTCGAGTTCGACGCAGCCGAGGGCAAGGTGGTGCCGAGCCTGGCGCAAAGCTGGACGGTGTCGCCTGACGGCCTGGTCTACGACTTCAAGCTGCGCCCGGACGTGAAGTTCCACACCACCGCTTACTTCAAGCCGACCCGCGAACTGGACGCCGACGACGTGCTGTTCAGCTTCCAACGCATGCTCTACCCGGCCCACGCCTGGCACAAGACCGCCCCTGGCGGCTACCCGCATGCCCAATCTCTGCAACTGGGCAGCCTGATCAAGGCCATCGACGCACCCGAGCCGCACACCGTGCGCTTCACCCTGACCCACGCCGACGCCACTTTCCTGGCCACCCTGAGCATGGGCTTTGCCTCGATCTACTCCGCCGAATATGCCGACAAGCTGCTCAAGGCCGGTACCCCCGAGAAACTCAACAACCAGCCAGTGGGCACCGGCCCGTTCGTCTTCCAGCGTTTCCAGAAAGACGCCGTGGTGCGCTACCGCGCCAACCCTGACTATTTCGCCGGCAAGCCGTCGATCGACCCGCTGATCTACGCCATCACCCCGGACGCCAACGTCCGTCTGCAAAAGATCAGGCGCGGCGAATGCCAGGTGGCCCTGTCGCCCAAGCCGCTGGACATCGCCGAGGCCGGCAAGGACGGCAACCTCAAGGTCGCCACCACCCCGGCATTCATGACCGCCTTCGTCGCCATCAACAGCCAGCACCCGCCACTGGACAAGCCTGAAGTGCGCCAGGCCATCAACCTGGCCTTCGACAAGCCTGCCTACCTCAAGGCCGTGTTCGAAGACACCGCCACTGCCGCCAACGGTCCCTATCCGCCGAATACCTGGAGCTATGCCAAGGACCTGCCCGGCTACACGCTCGACCACAAGAAAGCCAAGGCATTGCTGGCCAAGGCCGGCCTGGGCAAGGGTTTCGAGACCACCATCTGGACCCGCCCGTCGGGCAGCCTGCTCAACCCCAACCCCAGCCTGGGCGCACAGATGCTGCAGGCCGACCTTGCGAAAATCGGCATCAAGGCCGAGATCCGCACCATCGAGTGGGGCGAGCTGATCCGCCGCGCCAAGGCCGGCGAGCACGACCTGCTGTTCATGGGCTGGGCCGGAGACAACGGCGACCCGGACAACTTCCTCAGCCCGCAGTTTGCCTGCGCCGCGGTCAAGTCCGGGACCAACTTCGCGCGTTTCTGCGACAACCGCCTGGACCAGTTGATCAACGCCGGACGCACCACCAACGACCAGAGCGTGCGCAGCCGCCTGTACCAGCAGGCACAGACGCTGATCCAGCAGCAGGCGCTGTGGCTGCCGCTGGCGCATCCGACGGCGGCCGCGCTGCTGCGCCAGGACATACAGGGTTACCAGGTGAGCCCGTTCGGGCGGCAGGATTTCAGCAAGGTCTCAGTCAACCGCTGACGCCCAATCGCGAGGCAAGCCCACAGTCATTGTGACAGCGGGCTTGCCCCGCGCTGCCTAACCGGCCAGCCATCCATGCTCGACCATCGATAACGGCTCGCCATCACCCACGATGACATGGTCCATCACCCGCACATCGATCAGCGCCAGCGAGCGCTTGAGCATCAGTGTCAAGTGCACGTCATCCTGGCTCGGCTCGCAAATGCCCGACGGATGGTTATGGCAAAGGATCAGGGCCGCCGCGTTGTGCAGCAATGAGCGCCGAACGACTTCGCGGGGGTAGATACTCGCGCGGTCGATGGTGCCACGGAACAGTATCTCGAACGCCAACGGCCGATGCTTGGTGTCCAGGAACAGGCAGCCGAACACCTCGCTGGACTCGTGCCGCAGCATGGACTTGAGATAGCGCCTAACCGAGGCTGGGCTCTCCAGGACCGACGCACGCTCGATGTGCTCGTCCAGGTAGCGCCTGCCTATTTCCAGCAATGCCTGCAACTGCGCATACCGCACCGGCCCCAGGCCAGGCTCGCGCAGCACCATGGCCCGATCCGCCTCGAGGAACTGCCGCAGCCCGCCGAACTTCGCCAGCAGCCCACGCGCCAGGTCGAGCACATTGCGCCCGGCAACCCCAGACCCCAGCAGTACCGCCAGCAATTCCGCATCCGACAAAATCGCCGCCCCGCGCTGCAACAACTTCTCCCTCGGCCGTTCTTCAGCCGGCCACTCCCTGATGTTCATTTCCCCTCCTCGCCTGCCACTACGGCCCCTTTGGGCGCTGTGTTAATCTAGTTCGCTTCGAAAATGCGACGATCTGCCGCAGGCAGCCGTCGTCGCCACCCGCTTTCACTGGAATAAGGCAAGGCCTATGCAGCGGTTGTATCGCAAGCGCATCGTTCTCGGCGTGGGTGGCGGCATCGCCGCCTACAAGAGCGCCGAGCTGATTCGCCGACTCCTGGAACACGGCGCGCAGGTGCGCGTGGTCATGACCCGTGGTGGCGCCGAGTTCATCACCCCGCTCACGCTGCAGGCGCTGTCCGGCCACCCGGTGCACATGGACCTGCTCGACCCCGCGGCCGAAGCGGCCATGGGCCATATCGAGCTGGCCAAATGGGCCGACCTGGTGCTGATCGCCCCGGCCACCGCCGACCTGATGGCGCGCATGGCCCAAGGCATGGCCGACGACCTGCTGACCACCCTGGTGCTGGCCACCGACGCCACCGTCGCCGTCGCCCCGGCGATGAACCAGGCCATGTGGCGTGACCCGGCAACTCAGGACAACCTCGACCTGCTCAAGCGCCGTGGCATCCAGGTGTTCGGCCCGGCCTCCGGCAGCCAGGCCTGTGGCGACGTGGGCCTGGGCCGCATGCTCGAAGCCACCGACCTGGCCTGGTGCGCCGCCGAAAGCTTCAAACGCCAGGCCCTGACCGGCAAGCACGTGCTGATCACCGCCGGTCCCACCCAGGAGAACATCGACCCGGTGCGCTACATCACCAACCATAGTTCAGGGAAGATGGGCTTCGCCCTGGCCGAGGCCGCAGCCGAAGCCGGGGCCCGGGTTACCCTCGTCACCGGTCCTGTGCACCTGCAGACCCCCGACCGGGTCAGCCGCATCGACGTGGTCAGCGCGCGGGACATGCTCGCGGCCTGCGAAGCAGCCATGCCATGCGACCTGTTCATCGCCTCGGCTGCGGTCGCGGACTACCGCCCTGAGGTCGTCGCCGCGCAGAAGCTCAAGAAAGATCCCACCACCGGCGACGGCATGCTGCTGCAGATGGTGCGCAATCCCGATATCCTTGCGACCATTGCCGGCCGCGCCGACCGCCCGTTCAGCGTCGGCTTCGCCGCCGAGACCGAGCACCTGCTCGACTACGCCACGCGCAAGCTCAAGGACAAGAACCTCGACCTGATCGTCGCCAATGATGTGGCCAACCCCAGCATCGGCTTCAACAGCGAGGAAAATGCCCTGACCGTGATCGACCGGCAGCAGCATCAAACCCTCTTCGCGCAGACCAGCAAAGGCAAGATTGCCCGCCAGTTGGTCGCCTTCATCGCCGAACGGCTCAACCAGGTTCAATAAGTTACATGCACGCTCTTCAAGCCAAGATCCTCGACCCACGCCTGGGCACCGAATTCCCCCTGCCGCAGTACGCCACCCCCGGTTCCGCCGGGCTGGACCTGCGCGCCCTGCTCAAGGAGGACACCGTCCTCGAACCGGGCCAGACCCTGCTGATCCCCACCGGCCTGTCGGTGTACATCGGCGACCCGGGCCTGGCGGCCATGATCCTGCCGCGCTCGGGCCTGGGCCATAAGCACGGCATCGTGCTGGGCAACCTGGTCGGCCTGATCGACTCCGACTACCAGGGCGAGCTGATGGTGTCCTGCTGGAACCGTGGCACCACGCCGTTCACCATCACCGTCGGCGAGCGTATCGCGCAGCTGATCCTGGTGCCGGTGGTGCAGGCGCACTTCGATATCGTCGAACAGTTCGACGAGACCCAGCGCGGTGCCGGCGGCTTCGGCCACTCTGGCACCCGCTGAGCCGACAGCAGACCGTTCGGGCCATGGATGGCGAACTCTGCGGCGAAACCACCGTCCAAGCGTTCAGTTTGTGCCTGCCCAGAAGCCTTTGAATACTTGGAGTCCCCAGAGATGAACGACATGGCCCAACTGGTCCCCGCACTGCCCGACAGCATCTTCCGCGCCTATGACATCCGCGGCGTGGTCGGCAAGACCCTGCATGCCGAGACCGCCTACTGGATCGGTCGCGCCATCGGCGCTCAGACCCTCGCCCAGGGCGAGCCACAGATCTCGGTCGGCCGCGATGGCCGCCTGTCCGGCCCGATGCTGGTCGAGCAACTGATCAAAGGCCTGGCCGACGCCGGTTGCCAGGTCAGCGATGTCGGTCTGGTGCCGACCCCAGCGCTGTACTACGCGGCCAATGTGCTGGCCGGCAAGTCGGGCGTGATGCTCACCGGCAGCCACAACCCGTCGGACTACAACGGTTTCAAGATCGTCATCGCCGGCGACACCCTGGCCAATGAACAGATCCAGGCCCTGCTGACGCGCCTGAAGACCAATGACCTGACCCGTGGCGATGGCCGCGTGGAAAAGGTCGAGATCCTTGAGCGCTACTTCCAGCAGATCGTCGCCGACGTGAAACTGGCCAAGCGCCTGAAGGTGGTGGTCGACTGCGGCAACGGCGCCGCCGGCGTGGTCGCTCCGCAACTGATCGAAGCGCTGGGCTGCGACGTCATCCCGCTGTTCTGCGAAGTCGACGGCAACTTCCCCAACCACCACCCGGACCCGGGCAAGCCCGAGAACCTTGAAGACCTGATCGCCAAGGTGAAAGAGACCGGCGCCGATATCGGCCTGGCCTTCGACGGCGACGGTGACCGCGTGGGTGTGGTGACCAACACCGGCAGCATCGTCTACCCCGACCGCCTGCTGATGCTGTTCGCCCAGGACGTGCTGTCGCGCAACCCGGGCGCCGAAATCATCTTCGACGTCAAATGCACACGCCGCCTGACCCCGCTGATCGAACAGCACGGTGGCCGCGCGCTGATGTGGAAGACCGGCCACTCGCTGATCAAGAAGAAGATGAAGCAGACCGGCTCGCTGCTGGCCGGCGAGATGAGCGGGCACATCTTCATCAAGGAGCGCTGGTACGGTTTCGACGACGGCATCTACAGCGCCGCGCGCTTGCTGGAGATCCTCAGCAAGGCCGGGCAGGACGCCGAAAGCCTGTTCGCCGCGTTCCCCAATGATATTTCCACGCCGGAAATCAACATTGATGTGACCGACGAGGGTAAATTCAGCATCATTGATGCACTGCAACGCGACGCCGACTGGGGCGAAGCCAGCCTGACCACCATCGACGGTGTGCGGGTCGACTATCCCCACGGCTGGGGCCTGGTTCGCGCCTCCAACACCACACCGGTGCTGGTGCTGCGCTTCGAGGCCGACAGCGCCGCAGAACTCGACCGAATCAAGGCTGTATTCCGCACGCAGTTGCTGCGGGTCCAACCAGGCCTGCAACTGCCGTTCTGACGACTATCCGTTCCTTACCTGGAGCCCTGCATGACCCTCGATCGCGATGCCGCTTCCCATGTAGCCGAGGTTTTGTCCGAAGCACTGCCTTACATCCGCCGCTTCGTCGGCAAGACCCTGGTGATCAAGTACGGCGGCAACGCGATGGAGAGCGAGGAGCTCAAGACCGGCTTCGCCCGTGACATCGTGCTGATGAAGGCTGTAGGCATCAACCCGGTGGTGGTTCACGGTGGCGGCCCGCAGATCGGCGACCTGCTCAAGCGCCTGTCGATCGACAGCCACTTCATCGATGGCATGCGCGTCACCGACGCGGCGACCATGGACGTGGTGGAGATGGTCCTGGGCGGCCAGGTGAACAAGGACATCGTCAACCTGATCAACCGCCACGGCGGCAGCGCCATCGGCCTGACCGGCAAGGATGCTGAGCTGATCCGCGCCAAGAAGCTCACCGTCACCCGCCAGACCCCGGAGATGACCACCCCGGAAATCATCGACATCGGCCATGTCGGCGAGGTCGTCAGCGTCAACACCGACCTGCTGAACATGCTGGTCAAGGGTGACTTCATTCCGGTGATCGCGCCGATCGGCGTGGGCGCCAACGGCGAGTCCTACAACATCAACGCCGACCTGGTAGCCGGCAAGGTGGCCGAGGCACTGAAGGCCGAGAAGCTGATGCTGCTGACCAACATCGCCGGCCTGATGGACAAGCAGGGCGAGGTCCTCACCGGGCTGAGCACCGAGCAGGTCAACGAGCTGATCGCCGACGGCACCATCTACGGCGGCATGCTGCCGAAGATCAAGTGCGCGCTGGATGCCGTCCAGGGCGGCGTGAACAGCTCGCACATCATCGACGGCCGCGTGCCGAATGCCGTGCTGCTGGAGATTTTCACCGACAGCGGCGTGGGCACGCTGATCAGCAACCGCAAGCCACGCTGATTCAACCAGCCCTCTGCTATGCAAGCCCGCCCCCACGCAGATGGAGGGTACGGGCTTGTATCGCGACAAGACGAGCACCGCCCAGAACAGTCCCACAGCAGTGTCGGACGGGTACTACAACATCTGCTTTCATCGGCTGATTAGCATGGAGACTTCCCACACACAGGAGATCCAGCGATGAAAAAAGACGAGGTGCCCTACGGCAGCGATGTTTCCGCAGGTAGTTACGAGTGTGCCGACTGCGGCTACGAGTACTCCAATCAGGGTAAGAAGTCACTCCCGCCTTGCCCCGATTTCGACTCCATTTCCCACCCGAAGCGCGCCTGGAAGATCCTGACCGGTGTCGGCGACGCCGTGCAGGACCCCTACCCCAACGGCCGTTGAAACACCGGCATGAAAAAAGGCGACCTCAGGGTCGCCTTTTCCGTTGCCGTGTGTACGTCAGATACCGTACTGGGCGCGGTAGGCTTCGACCGCCGGCAGGTGTTGCTTGAGCTGCGGGTCGTCAGCCAGGAATTCCAGCACCTGGGTCAGCGAGACGATGCTCACGACCGGGATACCGAAGTCGCGCTCGACTTCCTGGATCGCCGACAGCTCGCCATTGCCGCGCTCTTCGCGGTTCAGCGCGATCAGCACGCCGGCGGCCTTGGCCTGCTGGGCGTTGATGATCTGCATCACTTCGCGGATGGCAGTGCCGGCGGTGATCACGTCGTCGATGATCAGCACGTCGCCGGCCAGCGGGGCGCCGACCAGGCTGCCGCCCTCACCATGGTCCTTGGCTTCCTTGCGGTTGAAGCACCACGGCACGTCGAGCTGGTGCTGCTCGGCCAGGGCCACGGCAGTGGCCGCGGCCAGGGGGATACCCTTGTAGGCCGGGCCGAACAGCACGTCGAAGGGGATCTTGCTGTCGACGATGGCCGCCGCGTAGCAACGCCCCAGCTGCGCCAGGGCGGACCCGGTGTTGAACAGGCCGGCATTGAAGAAGTACGGGCTGGTACGCCCCGATTTCAGGGTGAACTCACCGAAGCGCAGAACGCCGCGATCGATGGCAAAACGGATGAAGTCGCGCTGATACGGCTGCATGAAAGGTCCCGGACACCACGGATTTAGCTAAATGTGTTGAGCTCGGGTATCATACACGCACGAGATTTTTGGGGCCATTTATGCGGATCATCAGTGTGAACGTAAATGGCATTCAGGCTGCGGCCGAGCGTGGATTGCTCAGCTGGTTACAGGCCCAGAATGCCGACGTCATCTGCCTTCAGGATACCCGCGCCTCGGCCTTTGAACTCGACGACCCAGCTTTCCAGCTCGATGGCTATTTCCTTTACGCCTGCGACGCGGAGGTGCCCACCCAAGGTGGCGTGGCACTTTACTCGCGCATGCAGCCCAAGGCAGTCATCACCGGCCTGGGCTTCGAGACAGCCGACCGCTACGGGCGTTATCTGCAAGCAGATTTCGACAAAGTCAGTATTGCCAGCCTGTTGCTGCCTTCGGGCATGAACGGCGACGAGGACTTGAACCAGAAATTCAAGTTGATGGACGACTTCGCCAAGTACCTGGACAAGCAGCGCCGCAAGCGTCGCGAGTACATCTACTGCGGCTCGTTCTACGTGGCGCAGCAGAAGCTCGACATCAAGAACTGGCGTGACAGCCAGCAGTCGCCGGGTTTCCTGCCACCCGAGCGCGCCTGGATGGACGCCATCGTCGGCGACATGGGCTATGTCGATGCCCTGCGCGAAGTCAGCCGTGAAGGCGACCAGTACAGCTGGTGGCCGGACAACGAGCAGGCCGAGATGCTCAACCTGGGTTACCGGTTCGACTACCAGATCCTCACCCCAGGCCTGCGCCGCTTCGTGCGCAACGCCCGCCTGCCGCGCCAGCCGCGCTTCTCCCAGCACGCGCCGCTGATCGTGGACTACGACTGGACGCTGACCATCTGAGGATGGCACGCACAAAAAAGCCGACCATCAGGTCGGCTTTTTTGTGTCTATCTGATCGGCCGCCAGATGAAGGGATAGCGATACGGCTGCCCTTCATTTGCCTTGACCGCTGCCAGGATGATCAGGATCAGCACCGCCACCATCAGCACGGCGAACAGCAGGATGCCGATGAACACGAACATCAGCAGGAAGCAGACGAAGCCGGCGATGGTCACGCTGATCTGGAAGTTCAGCGCCTCCTTGCCCTGGGCATCGATGAACGGATCCTGCTCGCGCTTGAGGTGCCACAGCACCAGCGGGCCCAGCAAATGCCCAAGGGGCAGCACCAGCCCCAAGAGCGCCGAGAGGTGGCAGAACATCGCCCATTGCCGGACATCGGCGCTGGGCGGAGTGATCGGCAGATCCGAATCGTTCATGTCCCGCACCTCCCTGGTGTCTGCTCAGTCGGCCAGCGCCGCCTTCTGCAGTTCGAAGATTTCGTCCATGCCCTTCTGCGCCAGCGCCAGCATGGCGTTGAAGTCGGCAGGCTGGAACGGCGCGCCCTCGGCAGTGCCCTGTACTTCGATGAAACCACCGGCACTGGTCATGACCACGTTCAGGTCGGTCTCGGCGGCGGAGTCCTCGAGGTAGTCGAGGTCGAGCACGGCCTCGCCCTGGTACATGCCCACCGACACTGCGGCGATCATGTGCTTGAGCGGGTTGCCACCCTTGAGACCGCCACGTTTCTTGATCACCGCCAGGGCGTCGCACAGAGCGACCATGGCGCCGGTGATCGAGGCAGTGCGAGTGCCGCCGTCGGCCTGGATCACGTCGCAGTCGACGTACAGGGTGATGTCGCCGAGCTTGCTCATGTCCAGCGCGGCGCGCAGGGAGCGGCCAATCAGGCGCTGGATCTCGAGGGTGCGGCCGCCTTGCTTGCCACGGCTGGCCTCGCGCTGGTTACGCTCGCCGGTGGAGCGCGGCAGCATGCCGTACTCGGCGGTCAGCCAACCTTGGCCCTGGCCTTTGAGGAAGCGGGGAACACCGTTCTCGACGCTGACCGTGCAGATGACCTTGGTGTCACCGAACTCGACCAGAACCGATCCTTCGGCGTGCTTGGTGTAGTTGCGAGTAATGCGGATCGAGCGGAGCTGATCGGCGGCGCGACCACTTGGACGTTTCATCTGGAATACCTGTACGGGGACTTTGAATCTGCCGAGCATTATAGAGCCCGACACCCGACGAAGGCACGCCTGTCGTCGCGCTCGCGCAGCCTGTCGTGTTTTCCGACAGGTTTCGGGGCGACCGTTAGCATGGCTGGATTGGGCGCCCGCGCCGCACTGCGCTACAATCCTGCGCCTTGCAGCCGACAGGCTCCCCGTCCACCTGAATACGCGAGGTACTCCCCATGGTGCATAGCATGACCGCTTTTGCTCGTGTCGAGCGCGCTGGCAGCCAAGGCACCCTGGTCTGGGAGCTGCGCTCGGTCAACCACCGCTATCTCGAACCCCACCTGCGCCTGCCCGAGGCCCTGCGCGACCTCGAAGGCGCCGTACGCGAAGGCCTGCGCCAAGGTCTCTCGCGCGGCAAGGTCGAGTGCACCCTGCGCCTGAGCGAAGACAGCACCGGCAAGCCACTGCAGGTCGATCGCGAACGCGCCGCGCAACTGGTCGCCGCCGCCGAAACCGTCGCCAGCCTGATCAAGCAACCGGCACCGCTCAACCCGCTGGAAGTACTGGCCTGGCCGGGCGTGCTGGTGGCCGACGCCACCGATCCGCAAGCGCTCAATGCCGAAGCCATCGCACTGTTCGACGAAGCCCTGACCGAACTCAAGGCCGGCCGCCAACGCGAAGGCGCCGAACTGGCCCGGCTAATCAACGAGCGCCTGGACAGCATGGCCGGCGAAGTCGCCACCCTGCGCACCCTGGTGCCGCAGATGCTGGCCGCGCAACGGCAGAAGGTCCTCGATCGCTTCGGCGATATGAAGGCCGAGCTCGACCCGCAGCGCCTGGAACAGGAAATGGTCCTGCTGGCGCAGAAGAGCGACGTCGCCGAAGAGCTGGACCGCCTCAGCACCCACGTCACCGAAGTGCGCCGGGTGCTCAAGTCGGGCGGCGCCGCCGGCCGGCGCCTGGACTTCCTGATGCAGGAGCTCAACCGCGAAGCCAACACCCTTGGCTCCAAGGCATTCGACCCACGCAGCACGCAGGCGGCAGTCAACCTGAAGGTGCTGATCGAACAGATGCGTGAACAAGTACAGAACATCGAGTAAGGCCACCCCTACCATGAACCACAGCAGCGGCACCCTCTACATCGTCTCGGCCCCGTCCGGCGCCGGCAAGACCAGCCTGGTCACGGCCCTGATCAAGGACGACGAGCGCGTCCGCGTCTCGGTCTCCCACACCACCCGCGCCATGCGCCCGGGCGAGGAACACGGGGTCAACTATCACTTCGTCGTCCACGAAGCGTTCAAGGCACTGATCGCCCAGGGCGATTTCCTCGAGCACGCCGAAGTGTTCGGCAACTTCTACGGCACTTCGCGCAGCGCCCTGCAGGAAACCCTCGATCAGGGCTACGACCTGATCCTGGAGATCGACTGGCAAGGTGCCCAGCAGGTGCGCAAGCTGATGCCCGAGGCGCGTTCGATCTTCATCCTGCCGCCAAGCCAGGAGGCCCTGCGCCAACGCCTGGACGGCCGTGGCCAGGACAGCGAGGAAATCATCGCCGGACG
Source organism: Pseudomonas sp. FG36 (assembly GCF_057809275.1). Classification (NCBI taxonomy): domain Bacteria; kingdom Pseudomonadati; phylum Pseudomonadota; class Gammaproteobacteria; order Pseudomonadales; family Pseudomonadaceae; genus Pseudomonas; species Pseudomonas sp. FG36. The sequence goes on along the minus strand of NZ_JBMDJQ010000010.1, from coordinate 131,199 downwards.
CATGAAGGAAGCGGTCAGCGAGATGGTGCACTACGACGAATATGAGTACGTCATCATCAACGATGACTTCGCGGTGGCACTGGAAGAAATGAAGGCAGTGTTCGCCTCGAACCGTCTGCTGCTGAAAAAACAGCAACAGCGCCATGGAGCACTGCTGAAACAACTGGTCGGCTGAAAAAGCATCGCGGGGCAATCCCGCCGCCACGCCAAACGCGTGGCGGCGGGATTGCCCCGCGAGGGTTCCGACTGGTTTATTCCTGCAACTGCAACGTCGCCTGCTGACGCAGGGTAGCCCCCAGGAAGTACGCTGGCGCACGCAGCCGCGACAGCAGCATCAGCACGATGCCCAGCGCCGAGATGATCGCCGCGATCACGAATACCAGCCCCAGCCCACCCACATGCGAGCCGCTGCCGAAGTCTGGCGAGGCGCTGTCGATCGCCGTGCGCAGGAAGATCACCGACAGGATCAGGCCACCCACCAACGGGCACACGCCGCGCATGAAGAAGTGGCGCACGCTGTCGAACAGGCTGCGGCGGAAGTACCACACGCAGGCAAAGGCGGTCAGCGAGTAGTAGAAGCAGATCATCATGCCCAGGGCGGTGATGGTGTCGGCCAGCACGTTCTCGCTGAGGGTACGCATGGTCACGTAGAACAGGCCTGCGGCAATACCGGCACAGATGGTCGCGTAGCGCGGCGTCTGCGAACGCGGGCACACCGTGGCGAAGCGTTGCGGCACAGCGCCGTAGTAACCCATGGCGAGCAGGGTGCGCGCCGGCGAGACGAAGGTCGATTGCAGCGAGGCGGCGGTGCTGGCCAGCACCGCGATCGACATCAGGATCGCCAGCGGCCCCATGACCGGGCCGGCCAGGTGGGCGAACACGTTCTCCTGGATGCGCGGGTTGTTCAGGCCCAGGCCATGCTCGCTGATCCCGGCAAACTGCAGGGTGGCGATGGCGGTGAGCAGGTACAGGCCGAGGATCAGCAGCACGGTCCAGGTCGCCGCCTTGCCCGGCACTTCGTCGCTGCCGATCGACTCTTCGCTGACGGTCAGGCACACGTCCCAGCCCCAGAAAATGAAGATCGACAGCGACAGGCCGGCGGCAAAGGCCGAGAACGACTCGACACCGAACGGGTTGAACCAGGCCAGGTCGAACGCCAACGGCGGCGGCGCGGTGGTCTCGCCGAACGCGGCAAAGGCGAAGCCGATCAGCACCAGCAACTGCAAGGCCACCAGGCCGTACTGCACCGTCATGGTGGTGGCCATGCCGCGACAGCAGATCCACACTGCCAGGGCGATGAACACGCAACAGGTGGTGACGTTTATCAACAGGTTGTCCGCCAGCGCGGCCAGCTCCTGGTTGCCGGTGATCTGCGCCAGGAACAGGTAGAAGAAGTCCACCGCCACGCCTGCCAGGTTGGACAGCACGATGGTGGTGGCCACCACCAGCCCCCAGCCGCCAATCCAGCCGATCATCGGGCCGAAGGCCCGGGCCGACCAGGTGAAGGACGTGCCGCTGTCGGGCTCCGCCGAGTTCAGCTCGCGGTAGCCCAGGGCGACCAGCAGCATCGGTAGGAAGCCGACGATGAACACCGCCGGCAAGTGGGCGCCGACTTCACGCACGGTCGGGCCGAGCGCGCCAGTCAGGGTGTAGACCGGTGCAATGGTGGAAATGCCCAGCACGACGCTGGCCAGCAGGCCGAGGCGGCCCTTGGCCAAGCCTTTGCTGCGCTGGGTGTTGCCCGAGTCGGCCGCCACGTCGGGTGGGCGGCCGGCTTCTGTGTAATCGCTCATGAGTATTTGCCGTAACTATTGGAATTGTTTTCACAGGCCCGCCGTAGAGGGCCCGCTTCCACTCATTGAAAGCTCACTGCCGGGGTGGGTCATCCGAGACTACCGGGTGACGTCAGAGGGTCTTCTGGCGCACACCCTCCCGTGCAGCATGGGCAATGCAGGCCTCGCGGAACGCCTCGAACAGGCGCAGCGAAACCGGGTTTTCGGCGAAACGCCATTCAGGGTGCCACTGCACGCCGAGTACAAAGCCCGGCGCATCAGGCATCGACACCGCTTCAATCAGGCCATCCGGGGCCCGTGCCTCGACGCGCAGGCCCGGGGCCAGGCGGTCGATACCCTGGCTGTGCAGCGAGTTGACCTCGAACCGCGCAGCCAGGCCCAGGCGCTCGAACATCCCACCCGGCTGTATGCCGACGGGGTGACGAGGGCCGTATTGCACCTCCAGGGGTGCGTCCTCAGGTTCGCGGTGGTCCAGGTAGCCGGGCAACTCATGCACCCGTTGGTGCAGGCTGCCACCGAGGGCCACGTTCAGTTCCTGGAAGCCACGGCAGATGCACAACACTGGCACACCCGCGGCAATGGCCGCCTGCAGCAGCGGCAAGGTCAGGCGGTCACGTGCAAGATCGTGCCGGGTGCCTTCCGCGCTGGGCGCGCCATTGTAATGATGCGGCTCGACATTTGAAGGCGAACCGGTAAAAAGAATGCCATCGAGCCTGGCCAGCAGCGCCTGCGTGTCGCTGCCGCCGTCACGGGCCGGCAGGATCAGCGGCAGCCCGGCAAAGCCCGCGGCCTCGACATACTTGTCGCCCACCGTGTGCGACGAGTTTTTCCCCACCTGCTGGCGGCAGGCGCTGACACCGATCAAGGGGACCGCAATTGCGCTCATGGGCTTACACCGTGTGCAGGTACCAGTTGTACTCGAGGTCGGAGATCGACACTTCGAACTCGGCCAGCTCGCTCTCCTTGCAGGCCACGAAAATGTCGATGTAGTCCGGGCTGATGTATTGGTTGAGGACTTCACTGTCATCCAGCGCGCGCAGGGCATCGCGCAGGTTGTTCGGCAGGCTCTGCTCCAACTGCTCGTACGAGTTGCCTTCGATCGGCGCGTCCGGCTCGACCTTGTTGGTCAGGCCGTGGTGGATGCCGGCGAGGATTGCCGCAAGCATCAGGTACGGGTTGGCGTCGGCGCCGGCCACACGGTGTTCGATGCGTACGTTCTCGCTGCTGTCAGTCGGCACGCGGATGGCCACGGTGCGGTTGTCCAGGCCCCAGCTCGGCGCGTTGGGCACATAGAACTGGGCACCGAAGCGACGGTACGAGTTGATGTTCGGGCAGAGGAACGCCATCGATGCAGGCATGGTTTCCAGCACACCGCCGACGGCATGGCGCAGGGTGTCGCTTTGCAGCGGGTCCTCATTGGCGAAGATGTTCTTGCCGGTTTTCTTGTCCAGCAACGAAATGTGCACGTGCAGGCCGTTGCCGGCCTGGCCCGGATAGGGCTTGGCCATGAAGGTGGAGTCCATCTCATGGTCGTAGGCGACGTTCTTGATCAGGCGCTTGAGCAGGATCGCGTAGTCACAGGCCTTCAGCGGGTCGGCGACGTGGTGCAGGTTCACCTCGAACTGCGCCGGGGCGCTTTCCTTGACGATGGCATCGGCCGGCAGGCCCTGCTCCTTGGCGGCTTCGAGCATGTCCTGCAGGCAGTCGGCGTACTCATCGAGGTCGTCGATCAGGTACACCTGGGTCGACTGCGGGCGCTTGCCCGAAATCGGCGAGCGCGGCGGCTGCGGGCGGCCGTTGAGGTTGTCCTGGTCGATCAGGTAGAACTCCAGCTCGAACGCGGCGCAGATATCCAGGCCCAGGTCGTCGAACTTGCTCACCACCTGGCGCAGCACTTCCCGCGGGTCGGCGAAGAACGGCGCGCCGTCCAGCTCATGCATGGTCATCAGCAGCTGGGCGGTGGGGCGTTTCTGCCAGGGTTCGTCGCACAGCGTGCCGGGAATCGGCAGACAGATGCGGTCGGCGTCACCGATATCCAGGCCCAGCCCGGTGCTTTCGACGGTCGAGCCGTTGATATCCAGGGCAAACAGCGACGCCGGCAGGTTGATGCCCTTCTCGTACACCTTGTGCAGGCTGGCACGCTCGATGCGCTTGCCGCGCACCACGCCGTTCATGTCGGAGATCAGCAGGTCGACGTACTGGGTATCCGGATGGGCATCCAGGAATTCATTCATCTCGCGGGAAGAACTGGCGCACGGGGAGACCGACGTCATGGCTGTACATCCTTTGATTCGGAGCGGCGATGTGGGAACTGCGGATGACGCCTTGGAGGGCGACGATGGTGCTGCTGTTGTTCTTTTCACTGGCCCATCGTTGGGGGCTGGTTGCCGACCGGCTGCATTGATTCCCGGGGGCCGTTCCACTATAAAATGGCCAAAACGCAACAGACATTGGCATTTTGGCAAGCAGAGCGTGCACCGATGCAATATCAGATCAACCATGCGGACCTTTCCCTGGTCCTGGCACTGGAGCGCGGCCGCTCGCTGGCCAAGGCAGCCGAACTGCTCAAGGTCGACGTTTCGACGGTGTTCCGCTCAATCCGCCGGCTTGAGTCGGCGCTGGGCACCGCCTTGTTCGTCAAGAGCCGTAAAGGCTACCTGCCCACCGACACCGCCCAGGCCCTGGCCGAGCAGGCCGAGCGCGCCGAGCAGGCCCTGGATGCGGCGCGCATCGCCCTGACCAGCGGCGAACAGGTGGTCAGCGGCACCGTGCGCCTGACCTGTACCGAAGCCGTGCTGCACAGCCTGCTGCTGCCGGCGCTGGCCGAGTTCATGCCCAACTATCCGGCGTTGTCGCTGGAGATGGGTACCTCCAACACCTTCGCCAACCTCAGCCGCCGCGATGCCGACATCGCCCTGCGCCTGACCAACACGCCGCCGGAGCACCTTGTCGGGCGCTGCCTGGGGTCGACCTCCTACGTGGTCTGCGGCCAGCCGGCGCTGCGCGAGCGGCTGCAGGAGGCACCCCTGAGCGTGCCGTGGATCGCCCCCGACGATTCCATGCAGGACCACGCCACCGTGGTCTGGCGCAACCAGCACCATCCCGGCCTGATCCCGCGTTACCAGTGCAGCGGCATGTCGACCATCGCCCAACTGGTGACCACCGGCCTGGGCGTGGCGGCACTGCCCGACTACATGGTCCACGACCTGCCCGGCGTCGAGGCACTGAGCGGCCCACTGCCCGGCTGCGACACCCAGTTGTGGCTGCTGACGCGGCCCGATTGCCGTGCCCTGCGCTCGGTGCAGACGCTGTTCGAGGAGCTGACCCCGCGCCTGCGCGACGCAATGTTGCGTTAACGCGTCAAGGGCGGTTGTTTTCGGGTAACAAGAACCGTTATCGTCCGAATCAGGCAGGACACGGACTGCTGCGCGGGCAAGTCCGCTTCCACAGGGCCCGCAAAGCGATTCCAACAGCATCGGAGAAAGGCCACCCGACAAAACAGCCCTTCCCTATTGGCTGGTGATTTTTTAAACTATCGAGTCCGCCTGCCCATTCTGGGCTGCACGCCTAACCGCATTTGCTACTGAGGAAGACCATGGCCCGCGTAACTGTTGAAGACTGCCTGGAACACGTGGATAACCGCTTTGAGCTGGTCATGCTCTCGACCAAGCGCGCCCGCCAGCTGGCTACCGGCGGCAAAGAGCCACGCGTTGCGTGGGAAAACGACAAGCCTACCGTCGTCGCCCTGCGTGAAATCGCCGAAGGCATCGTCACTCCAGAGTTCATCGCCGCCGAAGAGATCGTCACCGAGGATCCGGTATTCGCCGCGTTCGAGGACGAGAACAACGAGGCTGTCTGATTGATGCCCAGTCGACACCGTGCGGCGCAAGGCCCTCTTCTACTGCAAGAGGTGAAACCATGCCGGGTATAGAAGCCCTCGCCGAACGGCTGTCGACCTATCTGGGCCCCGAACAGGTCAACCTGGTTCGTCGGGCCTACTTCTACGCCGAGCAGGCCCACGATGGCCAGCGCCGCCGCAGCGGCGAGCCCTACGTGACCCATCCGCTGGCGGTAGCCAGCATCCTTGCCGACATGCACATGGACCATCAGAGCCTGATGGCGGCCATGCTGCACGACGTGATCGAAGATACCGGCATCGCCAAGGAAGCCTTGAGCCAGCAATTCGGCGAGACCGTCGCCGAGCTGGTCGACGGGGTCAGCAAGCTGACCCAGATGAACTTCGAGACCAAGGCCGAGGCGCAGGCCGAGAACTTCCAGAAGATGGCCATGGCCATGGCCCGCGATATCCGCGTGATCCTGGTCAAGCTGGCCGACCGCCTGCACAACATGCGCACCCTGGAAGTGCTCTCCGGCGAAAAACGCCGGCGCATCGCCAAGGAAACCCTCGAGATCTACGCCCCCATCGCCAATCGCCTGGGCATGCACACCGTGCGCGTGGAGTTCGAGGACCTCGGCTTCAAAGCCATGCACCCGATGCGTTCGTCGCTGATCCACCGGGCGGTGAAGGCCGCGCGCGGCAACCGCAAGGAAATCGTCGCCAAGATCGAGACCTCGCTGGCCAACTGCCTGGCCGCCGACGGCATCGAGGGCGAGGTCAGCGGCCGGCAGAAACACCTCTATGGCATCTACAAGAAGATGCGCGGCAAACGCCGCGCCTTCACCGAGATCATGGACGTGTACGCCTTCCGCATCATCGTCGACAAGGTCGACACCTGCTACCGCGTGCTCGGTGCCGTGCACAACCTGTACAAGCCGCTGCCGGGCCGCTTCAAGGACTACATCGCGATCCCCAAGGCCAACGGCTACCAGTCGTTGCACACCACGCTGTTCGGCATGCACGGCGTGCCCATCGAAATCCAGATCCGCACCCGTGAAATGGAAGAGATGGCCAACAACGGCATCGCCGCGCACTGGCTGTACAAGTCCAACGAGGAAGAGCAGCCAAAAGGCAGCCATGCCCGCGCCCGCCAATGGGTCAAGGGCATCCTCGAGCTGCAGCAGCGCGCCGGCAACTCGCTGGAATTCATCGAGAGCGTGAAGATCGACCTGTTCCCGGACGAGGTCTACGTCTTCACCCCGAAAGGCCGGATCATGGAGCTGCCCAAGGGCTCCACCGCCGTCGACTTCGCCTACGCGGTACACACCGACGTCGGCAACAGCTGCATCGCCTGCCGCATCAACCGCCGCCTGGCACCGCTGTCCGAGCCGCTGCAGAGCGGCTCCACCGTCGAGATCGTCAGCGCACCGGGGGCCCGGCCGAACCCGGCCTGGCTCAACTTCGTGGTCACCGGCAAGGCGCGCACGCATATCCGCCACGCCCTCAAGCAGCAGCGCCGCTCCGAGTCCATCAGCCTTGGCGAGCGCTTGCTGAACAAAGTGCTGACCGGCTTCGACAGCAGCCTTGAGAAGATTCCGCAGGAGCGCGTCCAGGCGATCCTCACCGAGTACCGCCTGGAGCTGGTCGAAGACCTGCTCGAAGACATCGGCCTGGGCAACCGCATGGCCTACGTGGTCGCCCGCCGCCTGCTGTCTGCCGAAGGCGAACAGCTGCCGGCCCCGGAAGGCCCGCTGGCGATCCGCGGCACCGAGGGCCTGGTGCTCAGCTACGCCAAGTGCTGCACGCCGATCCCGGGCGACCCGATCGTCGGCCACCTGTCGGCGGGCAAGGGCATGGTCGTGCACCTGGAAGACTGCCGTAACATCAGTGAAGTCCGGCATAACCCAGAGAAGTGCCTGCAGCTCTCCTGGGCCAAAGACATCACCGGCGAGTTCAACGTCGAGCTGCGCGTCGAGCTGGAGCACCAGCGCGGCCTGATCGCCCTGCTGGCGAGCAGCGTCAACGCCGCCGACGGCAACATCGAGAAAATCAGCATGGACGAACGCGACGGCCGTATCAGCGTGGTCCAACTGGTGGTCAGCGTGCACGACCGCGTGCACCTGGCCCGTGTGATCAAGAAGCTGCGCACCTTGACCGGCGTGGTCCGCATCACCCGGATGCGTGCGTAGTCCGCCAACCGCAAGGAGTCATCATGAGCAAGACCGTCATCACCAGCGACAAGGCCCCAGCCGCCATCGGCACTTACTCGCAAGCGATCAAGGCCGGCAACACCGTGTACATGTCGGGGCAGATCCCGCTCGACCCGAAAACCATGGAACTGGTGGATGGCTTCGAAGCCCAGACCGTCCAGGTGTTCGAGAACCTGAAGTCGGTGGCCGAAGCCGCTGGCGGTTCGTTCAAGGACATCGTCAAGCTGAACATCTTCCTCACCGACCTGAGCCACTTCGCCAAGGTCAACGAGATCATGGGCCGCTACTTCGAGCAGCCCTACCCGGCCCGCGCCGCCATCGGCGTGGCTGCCCTGCCCAAGGGCGCCCAGGTCGAGATGGACGCCATCCTGGTTCTCGAGTAATACCCCGGTGACGGGTCAAGGCCCGTCACCCCCCTCCTGCCTCAAGGTTTTCACCATGCGCCACGCATTGCCTCTCACGCTGGCAGCCCTGCTCCTGGGCGGCTGCGCCAGCCACAAGCCTGAAGATTTCAACGGCACCTGGATCAACCAGGCCGCCATCGACACCGCCAGCGAAGGCACCAGCCTGCGCCAAGCCCTGGACGCGAAGGGTCCGGTGTTCGAGTGGAAGATCGACGTCAAGAACCAGCAGGCCAGCTTCAGCAATGGCTTCGAGGCCGCCGACGGGCGTCTGAGCGCCAACGAGAAGGACTGGCAGGTCAACTTCGAAGGCGACCTGACCGAACAGCTCAAGCTCGATGGCGACGAACTGGTGACTATCGACCCCTCCGGCCATCAGCAGACGTTCGTGCGCAGCAAGGCGCCAGAAGGCGCTGCGCTGGGCGGCAGTTTCGAGAAGGCGCTGTACCAGCAATACCTGGGCGGTGACTGGAAGATCGTCGAGGGTCAGGGCAAGGGCGGGTTAGTGCGCTTCAGCGATACCGGCAATGTCACCGGCCTGCCCGGGCCGGACCGCTTTGCCCTGTGCCTGGCGGGTGACTGCGCGACCATGGGCGATGGCAACGACAGCCTGTGGCTGGAGCGCAACCAGCGTGGCGCGCCGTGGATCTTCAAGCGCGACGGCGACACCCTGGAGATCTTCCAGGCGGTGAACCGCGCCCAGCCGGATGAAATGCCGCAACTGACTGCCGGCGCCCGGCAGTGGGTGCTGGAAAAGGATTAGCCATCATCGCGGCGGCCCGACTGGCCCCGCGATAGAGCCAGATCTCTCAACCACGCCCTTGCAGAATGGCCGCATAGCCTTCTTTATAGCTCGGATACTGCGGCGCCCAGCCCAGTGCCCGAGCCCGCGCATTGCTGCAGCGCTTGCTGCCGGTACGCCGCACCCGCTGCTCGTCCGACCACTCGGTGACCCCCAGGTACTCGCGCAGCCAGCCCACCACCTCGGCCAGTGGCGCCGGATCGTCATCGACGCCGATGTAGCAATCGTCCAACGCCACACCCCGGGCATCGGCCTGCAGCAGGTGCGCCAACAAACCAGCGGCATCCTCGGCGTGAATGCGGTTGCCGTACAATGGCGGCTCCTCGGCCACTCGGTAGCCTTGACGTACCTGGCTCAGCAGCCACTCACGTCCCGGTCCGTAGATCCCGGTCAGGCGCACGATGCTGGCGGGAATGCCGCTACCCAGCGCCAGGCGCTCCGCTTCGAGCATCACCTTGCCCGAATACCCCTCGGGTGCGGTGGCTGCGCTCTCGTCGATCCACTCACCATCCTGTTGCGCATAGACACTGCTGCTGGAAACGAACAGCAGGCGACGCGGCCGCTGGCCATTGGTTTTCAACCAATCGAGCACATGGCGCAAACCGTCGACATAGGCGGCCTGGTAGCCCGCTTCGTCATGCTGGCTGGCCGCCACGCAGTACACCAGGTAGTCCGGCGCGCGCGCGGGCCACGCTTCCGGCAGGCGCGGGTTCGACAGGTCGGCGGCAACGGGCCGCACCCCTTCGGGCAGGTCCCGCACCGACCGGCGCAGGCCATCGACCTGCCACCCATCGGCGAGCAACTGGCGGGCCAGACGGCCTCCCACATCGCCGCAGCCGACGATCAACGCACTCAGGTCCGACATCATGAAACTCCAAATCCAAAGGTTCACGCTAACCGGATTTAGCGATCAGCGGCTAGACAAAGGTTAAAAAAAGCGCTCTCCATTCTTTTGTTAACAAGAATTACTTGCAATAATGGCGGCCCTGTCTGTTCTCGGCCTGCTTCGAGGCCTTGAAGAACTCAACCCATTTCTCTTCATCAGGTCCGGCCAGCATGACACGTACTCAACCTTCCGCTTCGCCAACCCCGTCGCGCGCCTGGCGCGCCATTGCCGCGCTGATGTTCAGCCTGGTACTGGCCCCCGTGGCCATGGCCGATGAGCCCGCCGCCACTGCCGCCGCACCGGCAGCCGCCAGCGCCCCCGCCGCGCCTGCCGCCGAAGGCCAGGCACCGGTCGCTGCGCCAACCGACGCGCCTGCCGACGCCAACGCCCCAGTGGATGGCCAGGCACCGGCCGACGAGAACGTGCAGGCGATGGTCGAGGACACCTCGCTGGGCATGGCCCACGACCTGTCCCCATGGGGCATGTACAAGAACGCCGACGTGGTGGTGAAGGCCGTGATGATCGGCCTGGCCATCGCCTCGATCATCACCTGGACCATCTGGATCGCCAAAGGCTTCGAGCTGATGGGCGCCAAGCGCCGCCTGCGTGGCGAGATCGCCGCCCTGAAACGCTCGGTGAGCCTGAAAGAGGCCAGCGAGGTGTCGAACAAGGAAGGCACCCTGGCCCACACCCTGGTGCATGACGCCCTCGAAGAGATGCGCCTGTCGGCCAACGCTCGCGAGAAGGAAGGCATCAAGGAACGCGTCAGCTTCCGCCTCGAGCGTCTGGTGGCCGCCAGCGGTCGCAACATGAGCAGCGGCACCGGCGTGCTGGCCACCATCGGCTCCACTGCCCCGTTCGTCGGTCTGTTCGGTACCGTGTGGGGCATCATGAACAGCTTCATCGGCATCGCCAAGACTCAGACCACCAACCTCGCCGTGGTCGCTCCAGGCATCGCCGAAGCCCTGCTGGCTACCGCCCTGGGCCTGGTTGCCGCGATCCCGGCCGTGGTCATCTACAACGTCTTCGCCCGCTCCATCGCTGGCTACAAGGCACAGGTGTCCGACGCCTCCGCCCAGGTACTGCTGCTGGTCAGCCGTGATCTGGACCACCAGGGTGGCGAACGCGCCGCCCCGCACATGGTGAAAGTGGGGTAAACCATGGGCCTGCATCTCAACGAAGGTGGCGACGACCTCGCCGAGAACCACGAAATCAACGTCACGCCGTTCATCGACGTGATGCTGGTGCTGCTGATCATCTTCATGGTCGCGGCACCCTTGGCCACGGTCGACATCAAGGTCGACCTGCCCGCCTCGACCGCCAAGCCGGCGCCGAGGCCCGAGAAGCCGGTGTTCGTCAGCGTCAAGGCCGACAAGAAGCTCTACCTCGGCGACGACGAGGTGGCCCAGCGCGACCAGCTTGGCGCCATGCTCGACGCCAAGACCAAGGGCGACAAGGAAACCACCATCTTCTTCCAGGCTGACAAGGGCGTCGACTACGGCGACCTGATGGAAGTGATGAACACCATGCGCGCCGCCGGCTACCTCAAGGTCGGCCTGGTCGGACTCGAGACGGCAGCCAAGAAATGACGAAAACGCGCTCAAACATGGCGCGCTACGGTGGCAGCCTGGCGATCGTGCTGGGTGTGCACGCGGTCGCCGTGCTGCTGACGCTCAACTGGTCGGTGCCCCAGGCCCTCGAGTTGCCGCCGGCAGCGATGATGGTCGAGCTGGCACCACTGCCAGAGCCCGCGCCACCGCCACCGCCCAAGGCCGCCCCGAAACCGCCGACGCCGATCGAGGAGCCGCCGTTGCCCAAGCTGGCAGAGGCGCCGAAGCCGAAGATCGCCATCCCCAAGCCGCCCAAGCCCAAGGCCAAGCCACAGCCGCCCAAGCCTGAGAAAAAACTGGAGCCGCCGAAGGACGAACCGCCGGCCAAGGACGATGTGGCGGATACACCGCCCAGCAACACGCCACCGCAGAAGTCGGCGGCGCCGCAGCCAAGCATCGCGTCCAACAGCAATGCCCTGCCGAGCTGGCAGAGTGACCTGCTGCGTCACCTGGCCAAGTACAAGAAGTACCCCGAGGACGCTCGCCGCCGTGGGTTGCAGGGCATCAACCGCCTGCGCTTCGTGGTCGACGCCGAAGGCAAGGTGGTGTCGTACACGCTGGCCGGTGGTTCGGGTAGCGCGGCGCTGGACCGGGCCACGCTGGAGATGATCCGCCGTGCCGGCACGGTACCCAAGCCTCCGGCGGAGTTGCTGAACAATGGCACGATCGAAGTGGTTGCGCCGTTCGTCTACTCGCTGGACCGACGCTGACGTTTTTGTTTCTGTCACAAAACGGCAAGTCTGATAACGTGCGTCTATCGATTGCAGCCGCTATGCTGGGGCCGCAACTTCATGGACGCACGTTATGACCCTCACCGAACTTCGCTACATCGTCACCCTCGCGCAAGAGCAGCACTTCGGCCACGCGGCCGAGCGTTGCCACGTCAGCCAGCCGACCCTTTCGGTGGGCGTGAAGAAGCTCGAGGACGAACTCGGCGTGCTGATCTTCGAGCGCAGCAAGAGCGCGGTGCGCCTAACGCCAGTCGGCGAGAGCATCGTCGCCCAGGCGCAGAAGGTGCTGGAACAGGCTCAGGGCATCCGCGAACTGGCCCAGGCCGGCAAGAACCAGCTGACTGCCCCGCTCAAGGTTGGCGCCATCTACACCGTCGGCCCGTATCTCTTCCCGCACTTGATCCCGCAACTGCACCGCGTGGCGCCGCAGATGCCGCTGTACATCGAAGAGAACTTCACCCACGTGCTGCGCGAGAAGCTGCGCAATGGCGAACTGGACGCGGTGATCATCGCCCTGCCGTTCAATGAGGCCGACGTGCTGACCCTGCCGTTGTACGACGAACCGTTCTGTGCGCTGATGCCGGCCGACCACCCGTGGACCGCCAAGGACACCATCGACACCGCCATGCTCAACGACAAGAGCCTGCTGCTGCTGGGCGAGGGGCATTGTTTCCGCGACCAGGTGCTGGAAGCCTGCCCGACCCTGAACAAGGGCGGCGAAGCTTCCAAGCACACCACGGTCGAATCCAGCTCGCTGGAAACCATCCGCCACATGGTCGCTTCCGGCCTGGGCGTCTCGATCCTGCCGCTGTCGGCGGTGCACAGCCATCATTACGCGCCGGGCGTCATCGAAGTTCGCCCGCTGACCGCGCCCGCGCCGTTCCGCACCGTGGCCATCGCCTGGCGCGCCAGCTTCCCGCGGCCGAAGGCCATCGAGATCCTCGCCGACTCGATCCGTCTCTGCTCGGTGGCCAAGCCACCCGTGGAACAACCGGCCTGAGCCCATGACCGAGCTGTCGAACGTCCCGGTCACCACGCTCAAGGGTGTTGGTGAAGCCATGGCAGAGAAACTCGCCAAGGTCGGCCTGGAGAACCTGCAGGACATGCTGTTCCACCTGCCGTTGCGCTACCAGGACCGCACCCGTGTGGTGCCCATTGGCCAGCTGCGTCCCGGCCAGGACGCGGTGATCGAGGGCGTGGTCAGCGGCGCTGACGTGACCATGGGCAAGCGTCGCAGTCTCGTGGTGCGCCTGGGCGATGGCAGCGGCACGCTGAGCTTGCGCTTCTACCATTTCAGCAATGCGCAGAAGGAAGGCCTCAAGCGTGGCACCCACCTGCGTTGCTATGGCGAAGCGCGCCCCGGTGCCTCGGGGCTGGAAATCTACCACCCGGAATACCGGGCGCTGAACGGCGACGAAGCACCGCCGCCGGTCGAACAGACGCTGACGCCGATCTACCCGACCACCGAAGGCCTCACCCAGCAGCGCCTGCGCCTGCTGTGCCAGCAGAGTCTGGGCTTGCTCGGCCCGCGCAGCCTGCCCGACTGGCTGCCCGACCAACTGGCCCGCGACTACCAGTTGGCGCCATTGAGCGATGCCATCCGCTACCTGCACAACCCGCCGGCCGATGCCGATCTGGACGAGCTTGCCGAGGGCCATCACTGGGCCCAGCACCGCCTGGCCTTCGAGGAACTGCTGACCCACCAGCTCTCCCAGCAGCGCCTGCGGGAAAGCCAGCGCAGCCTGCGTGCGCCGGTACTGCCCAAGGCCACCCGCCTGCCGGCCCAGTACCTGGCCAACCTCGGCTTCAATCCAACCGGTGCCCAGCAGCGCGTCGGTAACGAGATCGCCTACGACCTCAGTCAACCCGAACCGATGATGCGCCTGGTACAGGGTGACGTGGGCGCTGGCAAGACCGTGGTCGCCGCCCTGGCGGCGCTGCAGGCCCTGGAAGCCGGTTACCAGGTGGCGCTGATGGCCCCCACCGAGATCCTCGCCGAGCAGCATTTCATCACCTTCAAACGCTGGCTCGAGCCGCTGGGCATCGAAGTCGCCTGGCTGGCCGGCAAGCTCAAGGGCAAGGCCCGCGCCAGCGCCCTGGAGCAGATCGCCAATGGCGCGCCGATGGTGGTCGGTACCCATGCGCTGTTCCAGGACGAGGTACAGTTCAAGCACCTGGCCCTGGCGATCATCGACGAACAACACCGTTTCGGCGTGCAACAGCGCCTGGCCCTGCGCAAGAAAGGCGTCATGGGCCAACTGTGCCCGCACCAGTTGATCATGACCGCCACCCCGATCCCACGCACCCTGGCCATGAGCGCCTACGCCGACCTGGACACCTCGGTCCTCGACGAATTGCCGCCCGGTCGTACACCGGTGAACACCGTGCTGGTCGCCGACAGCCGTCGTTTCGAGGTGGTCGAGCGGGTCCGCGCCGCCTGTGCCGAAGGTCGTCAGGCCTACTGGGTGTGCACCTTGATCGAAGAGTCCGAGGAACTGACCTGCCAGGCAGCCGAAAGCACCTTCGAGGAGTTGGGCAGCGCCTTGGGCGAACTGCGCGTGGGCCTGATCCACGGGCGCATGAAGCCCGCGGAAAAGGCTGCGGTGATGGCCGAGTTCAAGGCCGGCGAGCTGCAACTGCTGGTCGCCACCACGGTGATCGAGGTCGGCGTCGACGTACCCAATGCCAGCTTGATGATCATCGAGAACCCCGAGCGCCTGGGCCTGGCCCAGCTGCACCAGCTGCGCGGCCGGGTCGGCAGGGGCAGCGCGGCAAGCCATTGTGTGCTGCTCTACCACCCGCCACTTTCGCAGATCGGCCGCGAACGCCTGGGTATCATGCGGGAAACCAACGATGGTTTCGTCATAGCAGAGAAGGACCTGGAGTTGCGTGGCCCAGGCGAAATGCTCGGGACCCGCCAGACCGGCCTGCTACAGTTCAAGGTCGCCGACCTGATGCGCGATGCCGACCTGTTGCCGGCGGTGCGCGATGCCGCCCAGGCCCTCCTGGCACGCTGGCCCGACCACGTCAGCCCGCTACTCGACCGCTGGTTGCGCCACGGCCAACAATATGGCCAGGTGTGACGCCCGTCCCATTATGGATCCAGCTTGGCGGCCAGGCTGGTTATACTTCGCGTTTACAGAAATGATTGGATACAGGCCATGACTGAAGTTGCCCTGGATACCGCAACCCTACACGCACCGTCTGTCATCCGGCTGTTGCTCGAAAAGCTCGGCGTCAGCTTCCGCGAGGTCCCCGAGCACCCGGGGCTGCCGGCCAACTCGCGCGTTCAGGCCGTGCTGCTCGATGACGAGATCGGTGCCTTGATGGTGCTGTTCCCGCAAAGCCAGTTGCTGGACCTCAAGCGCCTCGAGGAACTGACCGGACGCAAGCTCAAGGCCGTGCCGCTGGAGCGCTTGAAGCAGATGCTCGACAAGCATCACCTCAAGGCCCTGCCCGCCATTCCCGCGCTGACCAGCTCGCCGTGCCAGTACGAAAAGAGCCTGCTCGACAATGAAACCCTGCTGATCCAGTCCGGTGAAGCCGGGCTGCTCCTGGAAATCGGCCGGACGGCTTTCAAGAAGATGCTGATCAAGGCCAGCGCCAGCACCTTCGGCCAGCCAATCAGCGATATTCGCCTCAGTTTCGATCAGTTGGACGGCCCTCCCAAGGAAGTCATTCGCGCAGTCCAGGCCTTCACCGCCCGGCGCATCCAGCAACGCCTGGAGCAGACCATCGAGATTCCGCCGCTGGCCGACACCGCGCAGAAGATCATCAAGCTGCGTGTCGACCCCAATGCCAGCATCGACGACATCACCGGCGTGGTCGAAACCGACCCGGCCCTGGCTGCGCAGGTCGTCAGCTGGGCGGCATCGCCCTACTACGCGTCACCCGGCAAGATCCGCTCGGTGGAAGACGCCATCGTGCGGGTACTGGGCTTCGACCTGGTGATCAACCTGGCGTTGGGCCTGGCCCTGGGCAAGACCCTGAGCCTGCCCAAGGACCACCCGCAACAGGCCACGCCGTATTGGCAGCAGTCGATCTATACCGCTGCCGTAATCGAGGGTCTGACCCGTGCCATGCCGCGCGCCGAACGCCCGGAAGCAGGCCTTACCTACCTGGCCGGGCTGCTGCACAACTTCGGCTATCTGCTGCTGGCCCATGTCTTCCCTCCGCATTTCTCGCTGATCTGCCGTCATCTGGAGGTCAACCCGCACCTGTGCCACAGCTATGTGGAGCAGCACTTGCTGGGGATCAGCCGTGAACAGATCGGTGCCTGGCTGATGAAGCTGTGGGACATGCCCGATGAACTGTCCACAGCCCTGCGCTTCCAGCACGATCCGGCGTACGACAGCGATTATGCGGCGTTCCCCAACCTGGTGTGCCTGGCGACGCGCCTGCTACGCGCCCGGGGGATCGGCTCGGGGCCGAAGGACGAGATCCCGGATGCCCTGCTCGAGCGCCTGGGGCTGACCCGGGACAAGGCCGAAGAGGTGGTGAACAAGGTGCTGGAGGCCGAGGCGTTGCTACGCGAGCTGGCGTCGCAGTTCCACGCGCCGCATTGATGTGGTGGGGGCGCCTAGCGCCCCTTTTTGTCGGCCAGTCCGCTCTTTGTGGGAGCTGGCTTGTCGTGGCGACGAACCGCAGCGATGGGCTGCGAAGCAGCCCCAGCGATCTCAGCCCTTTTTTTTCTTCGGTTTCAGGTACTTCATCAAGCCCTGGAACCAGATCACCAGCGCCGGATTGCCCTTGATCTGGATGTTCTTCTCCTGAATCCCCTGCATGAACGCCAGCTGCTTGTTACCGGCCTGCAGCGTGGCAAAGCCATACGCGGCATCCTTGAAGGCAATGGCGAACGCCGGCTGCGGGTGCAGGCCGCCCTTGCTGCTGATGCGCAGGTCCTTGACGATGAAGTGCCGGGCAACCTTGCCGTCGAGCGTCTGCATCTGGAAGACCAGGTCCTTGTCCTGCAGCTGCTGCTGGAACGCCGGGTTGTTGCGGCTGGCCTTGGCCATCAGCAAGCCCATGGCCCAGAGAAGAAAACGAAACTTCATCAACGCGCCTCGAGTGAAAAATGACTGAGTCGCGCAGTTTATCCGTTTATCGCCCTGTTTATGCAAGTTCGCCGCATTTGCTTACCAGAAACACAACGGGCGCCTTAAGGCGCCCGTCTCGATGGCTTGTCGATCACTTTTTCTTGGCAGGCTTGGCCGGTGCGTTGACGCTGTCACGCAGGCCCTTGCCCGGTTTGAAGGCGACAGTGTTGCTGGCCTTGATCTTGACCGGCTCGCCGGTTTGCGGGTTCTTGCCGGTGCGAGCGCCGCGATGGCGTTTTTCGAAGGTGCCGAAGCCGACCAGGGTGACGGTGTCCTTGTCGAGTGCGCCGGTGATGCTGTCGAGAATCGCGTTGAGGACCTGGTTGGCCTTTTCCTTGGTCAGATCGGCCTTTTCGGCGATGACGGCGGCGAGTTCTGGTTTACGCATAGTGAAGCCTCTTTGACGGGATTTCTTGTTGTTATGCCGTGCTGCCGAAGGGAGCAGCGTTCAAGGCACCGCAGGCTCTAGGCTGCGGCAGACGCCAGTGAGGATGGCACGCCGACCGGGGCCGCGCCAGTATCTGGGCGGCCATTGTCGCGGCAAGAACAGGATAATTCCGACAGAACGCCCGCTATTTACGCCATCAAGGGTGGCAACTGGCGATTCAACGCCAGTTTCTCCATGACCGCGCCGCCGGTCAGGGCGTAGCCCAGCAACTGGCCATCGGCGCCATGGCAGAGCACTTTCAGGTCGCCACCGCTACCTTCCACCACCCAGGTGCCCTCGTGGCCTGCCGGCACCGGGGACACCACCAGCGGGCAGGCCGGCGTCTTCACGGTGACCGGCATCGGGCCATAGGCCACTGCAGTGGGGTTGCCGGCCAAGGTCTGGGCCAAGGCGCGGGCGCAGGTCATCAAGGGCATGACGTACAGCAGGTTGATGCCATCGACCTCGGCGCAGTCGCCCAGGGCGAAGATGTTGGCGTGAGAAGTACGCAGCTGGCGATCCACCACCACCCCGCGGTTGACCTGCAGACCCGCTGCCGCCGCCATGTCGGTACGCGGGCGCAAGCCGATCGCAGACACCACCAGGTCGCAAGGAATGACGCTGCCGTCGGACAGGTGCGCCTCCACAGCCGCCCCCGAACGTTGCAGGCGGGTCAGCACCGGGCCAAGATGGAAACGCACCCCCAACCCTTCCAGGCCCGCCTGCACGGCGGCGGCCGCCGCCGGGTGCAGCAAGGTCGGCATTACCTGTTCGCACGGCGCCACGACCTCGCACTGCAGGCCGCCCAAGGTGAGGTCGTTGGCGAATTCGCAGCCGATCAGGCCGGCGCCGAGGATCAGCACCCGTTGCTTGCCTGCGGCAGCGACACGAAACCGTGCGTAGTCCTCAAGGTCGTTGATCGGGAAGACCAGCTCGCCCGCATCGCCTTCCACGGGTACTTGCACGGTCTGCGCGCCCCAGGCCAGTACCAGGTCACGGTATTCCACCGCTTCCTCGCCGATCCACAGGCGCTTGTGGCCTGGGTCGATACCGCTGATACGGGTGTGGGTGCGGATCTCGGCCTTGAGCTGCTCGGCCATGGCGCCCGGTTCGGCCATGCACAGGCCGTCGGCGTCCTTCTGTTTGGCAAAGCCGGTGGACAACATCGGCTTGGAATAGGAGCGGCCGTCGTCGGCGGTGATCAGCAGCAGCGGCGTGTCGCCGTCCAGCTTGCGAAACTCTCGCGCCAGGTTATAGCCGGCAAGGCCGGTACCAATGATCACCACGGGGGACGTCATGTCGTGCGTTCCTTGTTCAAGCCAGGGTTGCGATCAGCCAATGGCGATCATTTCGAAGTCACTCTTGCCTACGCCGCAATCAGGGCACAGCCAGTCTTCCGGCACGTCTTCCCAGCGGGTGCCGGGGGCGATGCCGTCGTCCGGCCAGCCGTCGGCTTCGTCATAGATAAGGCCACAGACAATACATTGCCACTTCTTCATCAGGTGCTGTTCCTCGGTCAGGCTTATTGGCGCGTTGCAGCTGGTGGCCGGGTCGCGGGGCACGCCCGCGCCTGCAAGTGACCACCGTGCAATCTCTGGTCGGCTTTTGTACTGGGCCTGCTGGCAGTATGCAAGCCAGGACGGCAATCATGCTAAGCTCGCCGCCTCTCTGGCCTGTATCAAGCATACCGACGTGCCGTACGAAACCCCGCAAGCAGCCGCTGTCGCGTGGCTGGCGTATCCGCAACTGGCGCCCCTGCCCGACCAGCCGACCCTGGACTGGCTGTTCGACGAAGGCTCCCTGACCCGTCGCCTGACCGGTCTTTCCCATGACCACTTCAGCGTCACCCCTTTGTTCGAGGGCTGGCAGCCACTGCGTGACGATGAATGCGCCGCGTTGGGCCTGCGGCCTGGCGCGCAGGGCTGGGTGCGCGAGGTCTACCTGCGCGGCCATGGCCAGCCGTGGGTATTCGCCCGCAGCGTCGCCAGCCGCACAGCGCTGGAGCGCGGGGGGCTCGACCTGGAGACCCTGGGCAGCCGCTCGCTGGGCGAGCTACTGTTCTGCGACCAGGCGTTTGTCCGCCACCCTATCGAAGTGTGCAGTTATCCACAGGACTGGCTGCCCGCCGAGGTCGCCAGCGCCGGGCTGTGGGGACGGCGCTCGCGCTTCGAGCGCGCCGGCCTCGACCTGCTGGTGGCCGAGGTGTTCCTGCCCGCCCTGTGGCACGCGGCCAAGGAGGAAAACCGCTGATGTACCTGCAAATGCTCAAATCGCTCAACCGCCTGCACCCGCGCGCCTGGGACTTCATCCAGCTGAGCCGCATGGACCGCCCCATCGGCATCTACCTGCTGCTGTGGCCGACGCTGTCGGCGGTGTGGATTGCCGGCAACGGCTCGCCGACCCTGGCCAACGTGCTGATCTTCGGCCTCGGCGTGGTGCTGATGCGTGCCGCCGGCTGCTGCATCAACGATTTCGCCGACCGCAAGGTGGACGGCCACGTCAAGCGCACCGCCGACCGGCCACTGGCCAGCGGCCGGGTGAAGCCCCGCGAAGCGCTGGTGCTGTTCGCCCTGCTGGTGGGAGTGAGCTTCCTGCTGGTGCTGTGCACCAACGCCACCACGGTGTGGCTGTCGTTCGGCGCGGTCGCCCTGGCCTTCTGCTACCCGTTCATGAAGCGCTACACCTACTACCCGCAGGTGGTGCTGGGCGCGGCGTATTCCTGGGGTATCCCGATGGCCTTCACCGCCGCGGGTGGCGAGCTGCCGGCCAGCGCCTGGCTGCTGTACATCGCCAACCTGCTGTGGACGGTGGGGTATGACACCTACTACGCCATGGTCGACCGTGACGACGACCTGAAGATCGGCGTGAAATCCACCGCCATCCTGTTCGGCGAGGCCGACCGGGTGATCATCCTGAGCCTGCAGCTGCTGTCTCTGGGCTGCCTGCTCCTGGCGGGCAACCGCTTCGAACTGGGTGGCTGGTTCCACCTGGGGCTGCTGGCGGCGGCGGTATGCTTCGCCTGGGAGTTCTGGTCGACGCGCAAGCTGGACCGCGACTCGTGCTTCAAGGCGTTCCTGCACAACCACTGGGCGGGGCTGTTGATCTTCATTGGTGTGGTGCTGGACTACGCGCTGCGCTGAAATTGTGCAGGCCAATGGTGGGAGCGGCGGTGCGGCGCTCCCACGCCTGGTGCATCAAGGCTTGGCGATGTGCCAGACATCCTTCATGCCATCACCGGTGGTCTCTCCGGCCTTCTTGTCCTTGACGAAGGTGTACAGCGGCTTGCCGTCATAGGCCCACTGCATCGAGCCATCGTCACGGGTGACGTGAGTCCACTTGTCCTTCGGCGCCTCGTCGTCCTTCTTCACCATCAACGGCGGCCAATTCTTGGCGCACTCGCCATTGCACATGGACTTGCCTCCAGCGTCCTTGTCAAAGGTGTACAGCGTCATGCCATCGTGGTCGACCCACATGCCATCCTTCTCCATGGCGTGATGAGCCGACGCCACCCCCGGCACTGCCAGCGCAGCGCAAAGGGCCATCCAGCTCAGCGTATGTCGTGTCATTGGAATCACCATTGTTTCAGGGGTGGATTGAGTGTTCGCGGCCGCCCTCGCGGCCCCTTGTAGCCTAGTCCAGTCACGCAATGTCGCCAGAACCGCCCACGCCCTGTCACACAGCTGCAATAATTCCGTTATCTAATGCGGGCCAAGACATCGTTCCTGGGAGAGGTAATTGAGCATGGTTGGCAGAAACATTCTGATCGTTGACGACGAAGCGCCTATCCGCGAGATGATCGCCGTTGCATTGGAAATGGCCGGCTATGACTGCCTCGAGGCCGAGAACTCGCAACAGGCCCACGCCATCATCGTCGACCGCAAGCCGGACCTGATCCTGCTCGACTGGATGCTGCCGGGCACCTCCGGCATCGAACTGGCCCGCCGCCTCAAGCGTGACGAGCTGACCGGCGACATCCCGATCATCATGCTCACCGCCAAGGGTGAAGAGGACAACAAGATCCAGGGCCTGGAAGTCGGCGCCGACGACTACATCACCAAGCCGTTCTCGCCCCGTGAACTGGTGGCGCGCCTCAAGGCCGTGCTGCGCCGCACCGGCCCAAGCGACAGCGAAGCGCCGATCGAAGTCGGCGGCCTGCTGCTCGACCCGATCAGCCACCGCGTGACCATCGACGGCAAGCCGGCCGAGATGGGCCCCACCGAGTACCGCCTGCTGCAGTTCTTCATGACTCACCAGGAGCGCGCCTACACCCGCGGCCAGTTGCTCGACCAGGTCTGGGGCGGCAACGTCTATGTCGAGGAGCGCACCGTCGACGTGCACATCCGCCGCCTGCGCAAGGCACTGGGTGAAGCCTACGAAAATCTGGTACAAACCGTCCGCGGCACTGGCTATCGCTTCTCGACCAAAAGCTGATCGAAGCCCCAGCGCCCGCTGTACAAGGACTGTCAATTGAACCAGAACTGGCACGCGACCCTGATTCGCCACATGCTCCTGCTGATCACCGTCTGCCTGATCGGCGGGCTGGTCAGCGGGTACTATGGCTGGAGCCTGGCCATCGGCCTGGCCTTCTACCTGGGCTGGACACTGAAGCAGTTGCTGCGCCTGCACGACTGGCTGCGCAATCATCAACCCGATGAAGCGCCACCCGATGGCTACGGCCTGTGGGGCGAAGTGTTCGACAGCATCTATCACCTGCAGCGCCGCGACCAGCGCGTACGTGGCCGCCTGCAGGCGGTGATCGACCGGGTCCAGGAGTCCACCGCCGCGCTGCGCGATGCGGTGATCATGCTCGACAGCGACGGCAACCTGGAATGGTGGAACCGCGCCGCCGAGACCCTGCTGGGCTTCAAGACCCCGCAGGACGGCGGCCAGCCGGTGACCAACCTGGTGCGCCACCCGCGCTTCAAGGAGTACTTCGAGTCGGAGAACTACGCCGAACCGCTGGAAATCCCGTCGCCGATCAACGACCGCCTGCGTGTGCAACTGCACCTTACCCGCTACGGCAACAACGAACATCTGATGCTGGTGCGCGACGTGACCCGCATCCACCAGCTGGAACAGATGCGCAAGGACTTCGTCGCCAACGTTTCCCACGAGCTGCGCACGCCGCTGACGGTGATCACCGGCTACCTGGAGACGCTGCTGGACAACGTCGAGGACGTGAACCCACGCTGGAGCCGAGCCTTGCAGCAGATGAGCGCGCAAGGCTCACGCATGCAGACCCTGCTCAACGACCTGTTGCTGTTGGCCAAGCTCGAAGCCACCGATTATCCCTCTGACAACCAGCCGGTGCTGGTCGACACCCTGCTCACCGCCATCAAGAACGACGCCCAGGCCCTGTCCGGACCGCGCAACCAGCGGATCAGCCTGGAGGCAACGCCTGGCATACGCCTCAAGGGCAGCGAGTCGGAACTGCGCAGCGCGTTCTCCAATCTGGTGTTCAACGCGGTCAAGTACACCCAGGATGAGGGCAATATCCGCATTCGCTGGTGGGCCGACGACCAGGGCGCGCACCTCAGCGTGCAGGACTCGGGGGTCGGTATCGAGGCCAAGCACCTGCCACGCCTGACCGAACGCTTCTACCGCGTCGACTCCAGCCGCGCCTCCAACACCGGCGGCACCGGGCTGGGCCTGGCGATAGTCAAGCACGTGCTGATGCGCCATCGCGCACACCTGGAAATCAGCAGCGTGCCGGGGCATGGCAGCACCTTTACCTGCCACTTTGCGCCGGCGCAGTTGGTCGCAAGTAAAGCCTGACATTACCGGGGCTGCTTTGCAGCCCTTTGCTTTTGCGGCTTCAGCCGCTACATTGGATCCCCCGTGCCAGCCATCGCTGGCACTTTTTTTCTCCCTTTCAAAGACGGACCCCGTAAAAACCCCATCATGGACCCTTCCCCTGGTATCAGCCTCACCTCGTTGTTCGCCGACTTCGGCATGATTCTCTTTGCCTTGTTCCTGGTGCTGCTCAACGGCTTCTTCGTGGCCGCCGAGTTCGCCATGGTCAAGCTGCGCTCCACCCGCGTCGAATCCATCGCCGAGCTGCATGGCTGGCGTGGCAGCATCCTGCGCAAGGTGCACAACCAGCTCGACGCCTACCTCTCGGCCTGCCAGCTCGGCATCACCCTCGCCTCCCTGGGCCTGGGCTGGGTCGGCGAGCCGGCGTTCGCCCACCTGCTCGAGCCGCTGCTGGCCTATGTCGGCGTGGACAGCCCGGAGCTGATCAAGGCCATATCGTTCTTCGTCGCCTTCTTCGTGATCTCCTACCTGCACATCGTGGTCGGCGAGCTGGCGCCCAAGTCGTGGGCGATCCGCAAGCCCGAGCTGCTGTCGCTGTGGACCGCCGTGCCGCTGTACCTGTTCTACTGGGCGATGTACCCGGCGATCTACCTGCTCAACGCCAGCGCCAACACCATCCTGCGCATCGCCGGCCAAGGCGAGCCCGGGCCGCACCACGAGCATCACTACAGCCGCGAGGAGCTCAAGCTGATCCTGCACTCCAGCCGTGGCCAGGATCCAAGCGACCAGGGCATGCGCGTGCTGGCCTCGGCGGTGGAGATGGGCGAGCTGGAGGTGGTCGACTGGGCCAACTCCCGCGAGGACATGGTCAGCATCGATGCCCATGCGCCGTTGAAGGAAATCCTCGCCCTGCTGCGCCGTCACAAGTTCAGCCGCTACCCGGTGTATGACGCCGAGCGCGAGGAATTCACCGGCCTGCTGCACATCAAGGACCTGCTGCTGGAGCTTGCAGAGCTCGACCACTTGCCACAAACCATCGACCTTGCAGACCTCGCCCGCCCACTGGAGCGGGTGTCCCGACACATGCCGCTGGCCCAGCTGCTGGAGCAGTTCCGCAAGGGTGGTGCGCACTTCGTGCTGGTCGAGGAAGCCGATGGCAAGGTGATCGGCTACCTGACCATGGAAGACGTGCTGGAAGTGCTGGTGGGCGATATCCAGGACGAACACCGCAAGACCGAGCGCGGCATCCTCGCCTACCAGCCGGGCAAGTTGCTGGTGCGCGGTGATACGCCGCTGTTCAAGGTAGAGCGCCTGCTGGGCGTCGATCTTGATCATATCGAGGCGGAAACCCTGGCCGGTCTGGTCTACGAGACCCTCAAGCGCGTCCCCGAGGAAGAGGAAGTGCTGGAGGTCGAAGGCCTGCGCATCATCATCAAGAAGATGAAAGGGCCGAAGATCGTGCTGGCCAAGGTGCTCAAGCTCGATTGACCCGAGAGCCCGCGCCTACTTCCGTGGGCGCGGGCTTGATCCGCAATGCGTCATGGATTCCCTGCGGTAAAGTCCGGCAACCCGCCAATCGGCCGGTCGAACTGATACGGGATCGACTCCAGCGCCAGCCCCACATTGCGCTGCACCACGAAATGCAGGTGCGGCCCGCTGCTGTTGCCGGTGTTGCCCGATTTGGCCAATGGCTGCCCCTGTGCAACCCGCTGCCCCTCGCCTACCACCACCGAGCCGCGCATCAGGTGCAGGTAAACGCCCATGGTGCCGTCCGGGTGCAGGATCCTGACGAAATTGCCCGCCGGATTGTTGCCCCGCCCGCTCTGGTTGTTCTCGATCTTCACCACCACTCCACCGCGTGCCGCGATGATCGGCGTGCCTTCGGGCATGGCGATATCCATGGCGTAGCGGCCCTTGGGCCCGAAGTGGCTGAAACGGCCGTTGGGGCCCTGGCTCAGGCGGAACGGCCCGCCCTTCCAGGGGAACGGATAACGGTAGCCCTGCGGGCGCTGGCCCGGGTCGCCCATGGCGTAGCGGAACTTGGTGTCGTACTTGAGGCGAGCCCCTTGGCGAGCCTGCACCACGCTGAGGATCAGGTTCGAGCGCGGTGGCACCAGGCGCCGGACGATGCGCGAGGCGTTACCGCCCTGGGCATTGGCCAGGCGCTCCACACGCAGTTCAACTTCCATGGGCACGAACAGCTCGTTGCGCGCGACAAAACGCACGCCACCGGCAAAATCCTCGGTCTTCAGCCGCACCTGGCCGTCCAGGCGCTCGACCATGGGTTCGCGGAACACGAAAACCTTGGCGCCCACGCTGGGTCGGTCGGAATAGGAAACCACGCCATAGGTATCGGTGGTCTTGTAGATGGTCATGCCCAGGCTCGACGCCGAGGCCGTGAGCAAGGCACAGAACAGCAGCAGTCGGGAGGGCGGCATGATGGTGGCTTTTTGACAGTTGTGTTCTGTCGAAGCCTAGCAGCCGGATTTGAGAGGGATATGACAGTTGGTCGGGATGCCGGAAATGTAACGTGGGAGGGGGCAAGCCCGCTCCCACTACATCCGCTCCGACGCGGTGCTCAAGCGGCCATCAGGCGCCAGGCGTGAAATGCTTCTGCGCCGTGCCGCGGGCGATCAGCCGCGACAGGTAATCGAGTTTCTGCGCATCCTGGTCGACGAACTTGAAGGTCAGCTGCAGCCAGTCGCTCTCAGGCTTGGGCTCCAGCGCCGCAATGGCGTGCAGGTAGCCGTTCAGGCGCGCGGTTTCGGCATTCTCGCCTTGCTCCAGGTCCAGCACCGCACCTTCGAGCACCTGTGGCAGGTTGGTGCCGCGGCGCACCACCAGCAGGGCTTCCTTGAGGCTCAGGGCCTTGATCATGCACGGCTGGGTTCCACTGGACAGGCGCAGCTGGCCCTGGCCACGACCAGCCTGGGCCGCCGCAGCGGCAGTCTTCGGCGTGGGGGCGTTGATCAGAGGCTTGGCCGCTGCTGCCACGGGCGCAGCGGCGGGAGCGGTTACCTTGGCCGCCTCCGGGCGACCACCGGTCAGGGCGCTGAGCGAGTCATTGGCGAACGCCGAGTTGACCCGCGCCGGCGCGCTGGACATCAGGCTGTCGAGCTTGCCGATCTTGGTCAGCGACTTCTTCACCTTGGTCAGCAGCTGCTCATTGGTGAACGGCTTGCCGACGAAGTCGGAAACGCCGGCCTGAATGGCCTGGATCACGTTCTCCTTGTCGCCACGGCTGGTCACCATGATGAACTGCATGGTCTTCATCTCTTCCTGCTGACGGCACCAGGTCAGCAGTTCGAGGCCGGACATCTCCGGCATTTCCCAGTCGCACAGGACCAGGTCGAAACGTTCCTTGCTCAGCATGGCCATGGCCTTGCGACCGTTGACCGCGTCCTCGATCACCATGCCGGGGAAGGCATTGCGCAGGCACTTCCTTACCAGATCGCGGATGAACGGGGCATCATCCACGACCAGCACATTCACTTTACTCATCGATACTCCTCTTGATCCCGGCTAGCATACCGCCGACTGATGGCCATTTGCCAAACCACTGGTCACGCCGGGACTTCTCACACGGTTCGCGGGTGCCTGCTGGTGCTCGACCGCAAACGAAAACGCCCGGCGGTTGCCGGGCGTTCATGCTCGGGAGCAATCCTATTTATCGTCCGGTTCAGCCGGAACATTAGCGATTTCGCCCTCATCGAACGCTTCGCCCTGCACCTCGGCCTTCATGCGCTTGAGGCCCATGTGGCGCACGTCGGTACCACGTACCAGGTAGATCACCAACTCGGAGATGTTACGTGCGTGGTCGCCGATGCGCTCCAGCGAACGCAGGGCCCAGATCACGCTCAACACGCGGGAGATCGAGCGCGGATCTTCCATCATGTAGGTGACCAGCTCGCGCAGCGCCGTCTTGTACTCGCGGTCGATGGTCTTGTCGTACTGGGCCACCGACAGCGCCAGGTCGGCGTCGAAGCGGGCGAAGGCGTCCAGCGCGTCGCGGACCATGTTGCGCACCTGGTCGCCGATATGGCGCACCTCGACATAACCACGCGGCGACTCGCCTTCCTCGCACAGCTGGATGGCACGGCGGGCGATCTTGGTCGATTCGTCACCGATGCGCTCGAGGTCGATCACCGACTTGGAGATGCTGATGATCAGGCGCAGGTCGGAGGCCGCCGGCTGGCGACGGGCGAGGATGCGCACGCACTCCTCGTCGATGTTGCGCTCCATCTGGTTGATCTGTTCGTCGACTTCACGTACCTGCTGGGCAAGGCCCGAGTCGGCCTCGATCAGCGCGGTGACGGCGTCGTTCACCTGTTTCTCCACCAGCCCGCCCATGGCCAGCAGGTGGCTGCGCACCTCCTCGAGCTCGGCGTTGAACTGCTGGGAGATGTGGTGGGTAAGGCTTTCTTTGTTGATCATCGTTTCGCTCCGCGAAGCAGCTGCAGGCTTCAAGTCGTTCGTGTCGTTCCCTGGCGTTCCTACCTTGCCGGCCTTAGCCGTAGCGACCGGTGATGTAGTCTTCGGTCTGCTTCTTCGCCGGGTTGGTGAACAGGGTGTCGGTATCACCGAATTCGACCAGTTTGCCCATGTACATGAAGGCGGTGTAGTCCGAAACACGGGCCGCCTGCTGCATGTTGTGGGTCACGATGACGATGGTGTACTTGGATTTCAGTTCGTAGATCAGCTCTTCGACCTTCAGCGTCGAGATCGGGTCCAGTGCCGAGCACGGCTCGTCGAGCAACAGCACTTCCGGCTCAACGGCAATGGTACGGGCGATCACCAGGCGCTGCTGCTGGCCACCAGACAGGCCCAGCGCCGACTCGTGCAGGCGGTCCTTGACCTCATCCCACAGGGCCGCGCCCTTCAGCGCCCACTCGACGGCCTCGTCGAGCACGCGCTTCTTGTTGATGCCCTGGATACGCAGGCCGTAGACCACGTTCTCGTAGATGGTCTTGGGGAACGGGTTGGGCTTCTGGAACACCATGCCCACGCGGCGACGCAGCTCGGCCACGTCCTCGCCCTTGCGGTAGATGTTGTTGCCGTACAGGTTGATGGCGCCTTCGACACGGCAGCCGTCGACCAGGTCGTTCATGCGGTTGAAGGTGCGCAGCAGCGTGGACTTGCCGCAGCCGGACGGGCCGATGAAGGCGGTCACGCGCTGCTTGGGGATGTTCATGCTGACGTCGAACAGTGCTTGCTTGTCGCCGTAGAACAGGGACAGGCCGGGTACTTCGATGGCCACGGTCTCTTCAGCCAGGCGCAGGCTCTGCTTGTCGCGGCCCAGGGCCGACATGTCGATGCCGTGGGCGTGGGATTCATGCTGCATGGTCAACTCCATACGCTATCAATTCGTTTCAAAGGGCCGCCCGGCATCCGGGCGGCACGCTTGCAATCAGGATCAGTGGTCCAGGGCCTTGTACTTCTCGCGCAGGTGGTTACGGATCCACACCGCCGAGAGGTTGAGGGTGGCGATCACCAGCACCAGCAGCAGCGCGGTGGCGTACACCAGCGGCCGCGCGGCCTCGACGTTGGGGCTCTGGAAGCCGACGTCATAGATGTGGAAGCCCAGGTGCATGATCTTCTGGTCCAGGTGCAAGTACGGGTAGTTGCCGTCCACCGGCAGCGATGGCGCCAGCTTCACCACACCCACCAGCATCAGCGGGGCCACTTCGCCGGCGGCGCGGGCCACGGCGAGGATCATGCCGGTCATCATGGCCGGGCTGGCCATCGGCAGGACAATCTTCCACAGCGTCTCGGCCTTGGTCGCGCCCAGGGCCAGCGAGCCTTCGCGAACAGTGCGCGGAATACGCGCCAGGCCTTCCTCGGTGGCCACGATCACCACCGGCACGGCCAGCAGCGCCAGGGTCAGCGAAGCCCACAGCAGGCCCGGCGTACCCAGCGTAGGTGCCGGCAGCGATTCGGGGAAGAACAGCCGGTCGATGGAGCCGCCCAGCACGTAGACGAAGAAGCCCAGGCCAAACACGCCGTAGACGATCGCCGGGACGCCGGCGAGGTTGTTCACGGCGATGCGGATCAACCGGGTCACCGGGCCCTGCCTGGCGTATTCACGCAGGTAGACGGCAGCCAGCACGCCGAACGGGGTGACGATCACCGCCATGATCAGGGTCATCATCACGGTGCCGAAGATGGCCGGGAAGATACCGCCTTCGGTGTTGGCCTCACGCGGGTCGTCGCTGAGGAACTC
Organism: Pseudomonas sp. FG36; assembly: GCF_057809275.1. NCBI lineage: Bacteria > Pseudomonadati > Pseudomonadota > Gammaproteobacteria > Pseudomonadales > Pseudomonadaceae > Pseudomonas > Pseudomonas sp. FG36. The sequence goes on along the minus strand of NZ_JBMDJQ010000010.1, from coordinate 101,431 downwards.
CCACACCTTGGCGAAGTAGGCGCCCATCTTGGTAAAGCCGGACATGGCGTTCGGCTGGATGGCGTGGACCACCTTGCTCAGGTTGATCTCCACTTCGCGGCCGTTGCCGTCGCGGGCTACCAGGCTGTCGCGGGCGAACTCCTGATGCAAGCCGTTGAGGCGCTCTTCGATGGCCTTGTAGCGGTTGTTCAGCTCGGCGCGCTCGGCGTCCATGTCGGCCTGGGCGGCGGCGTCGAGCTTGCCGTCCAGTTCCAGCTTGCGGCTGTGCAGGCGCAGGCGCTCCAGGCCATGGTTGATGGCACCGATGTCCTTCTTCTCGAGCTTCACAAGCTGGTCGTTGAGCTGGCTGGCGCGCTTGAGGCGGGCCTGCAGCTCGTTCCAGGCTTCCGGCCCCTGAGCGACCACGCGGCCTTCTTCCTTGACGCTGACTAGATAGCCGTAGAAGTTGCCCCATTCGCGGCGCTCCAGGGCAATCAGGTCGGCAGGTTTCTGCTGGTCGACCAGCCACTCGCCGACCACCCAGGTGAAGTCGCTGCCGTTGAGGTCGCGGTTGCCCACCTTGATCAGCTCGCGGGTCATGAACTCCGGGCCTTGGTCGGGCACCGGCAGGCCGGCACCCTTGAGGCGTTCGCGGGGCACTTCTTCCTTCTGCACCACCTCACCGATGACGATGTGGTCAGCCTGGTCCGGCACCTTGTAGGTGGCCTGGACCAGGTCGGCCGGCCAGAAGTGGCCCAGGCCGCGCACGGCGATCACGGCCAGCAGGCCGACGGTCATGATGACCGCCATGGCCACCGCGCCGCCACTGATCCAGACGCCGGGGGCGCCGCTCTTGAACCAGCCTTTGAGGGAATCCTTTTTCACGGATCTCTACCTTTCTATCAAAGCGACGAGTATTTCTTGCGCAGGCGCTGGCGAATCAGCTCGGCCAGGGTGTTCATCACGAAGGTGAACAACAGCAGCACGAGGGCGGCGAGGAACAGCACACGATAGTGGCTGCCGCCGACTTCCGATTCGGGCATTTCCACGGCCACGTTGGCGGCCAAGGTGCGCATGCCCTCGAACAGGTTCAGCTCCATCACCGGGGTGTTGCCGGTGGCCATCAGCACGATCATGGTCTCACCTACCGCACGGCCCATGCCGATCATCAGCGCCGAGAAGATGCCCGGGCTGGCGGTGAGGATGACCACGCGGGTCAGGGTCTGCCATGGCGTCGCGCCCAGCGCCAGCGAGCCCAGGGTCAGGCTGCGCGGCACGCTGAACACGGCGTCCTCGGCGATGGAGTAAATGTTCGGGATGACCGCGAAGCCCATGGCGATACCCACTACCAGGGCGTTGCGCTGGTCATAGGTGATCCCCAGATCGTTGGTGATCCACAGGCGCATGTCGCCATCGAAGAACCAGCTCTCGAGGAACGGGCTCATGTACAGGGCGAACCAGCCGATGACGAGAATCACCGGAATCAGGATCGCCGCTTCCCAGCCATCAGGGATGCGCAGGCGGATCGACTCCGGCAGACGGCTCCAGCTGTAGCCGGCAAGCAGGATACCGATCGGCATGATCAGGAACAGGCTGAACACGCCCGGCAGGTGGCCTTCGAGGTACGGCGCGAGGAACAGGCCGGCGAAGAAGCCGAGGATCACCGTCGGCATCGCTTCCATCAACTCGATCACCGGCTTGACCTTGCGGCGCATGCCCGGGGCCATGAAGTAGGCGGTGTAGATGGCGGCGGCGATGGCCAGCGGTGCGGCCAGGATCATCGCGTAGAACGCGGCCTTGAGCGTACCGAAGGTCAGCGGCGACAGGCTCAGCTTGGGTTCGAAGTCGGTGTTCGAGGCGGTCGACTGCCAGACGTACTTGGGCTCGTCGTAGTTCTCGTACCAGACCTTGCCCCACAGCGCGCTGAACGAGACTTCCGGGTGCGGGTTCTTCAGGCTCAGCGGCAGCAGCTTGTTGCCTTGCTCGATGATGATGCGGTTGGCGCGCGGCGACAGGGCGAGGATGCCCGCGCCTTCGGCGACCGGCTCGACCAGCAGGGTGCGGTGCGCGGTGCTGTGGAACACGCCGAGCTTGCCTTCGCTGTCCAGGGCGATGAAGCCCTTGCGGCGCTCCTCGGCGTCGATCTGCACCACCGGGGCCTTGCCCAGCTGGAAGCTGCGGATCAACTTGAAGCGCGACTCGCCATCGGGGTCACGGGCCATGAACCACTGGCTCAGGCCACCCTTGGAATCACCGAAGATCAGCGAGATGCCACCGACCAGCTGGGCGGTCGCGGTGATCTCGGCGTTGCCGTCCTCGAGCAGCTTGTAGCGGCCGTTGAGGCTCTTGTCACGCAGGCTGAACACGTCGGCAGTGGCGCGACCGTTGACCACGTACAGCCACTGCTGGCGCGGGTCGATGAAGATGTTCTTCACCACCTCGGTCATCTGCGGCAGTTCGATACGGTTCTGCTCGACAGTGACCTCGTCGGTCATCATGTTCTCGGTACGCGACAGTTCGATCACCTGCAGGTGCGCACCGGTGGAACCGGCCAGCAACAAGGTGTCGCCGTTGACGTTGACGCTCACATGCTCCAGCGCGCGGCCTTGGTCATCCAGGGTGAACAGGTCCTGACCATAGGGGAAGTCGATGCCCGCCTCGATGGTCTTCTTGTTGTCCGGATAGGTGATCTTGTAGGTGTGGTGGAACACCAGTGCCTGGCCGTTGGACAGGCCCACCACCACCAGCGGGCTGCCCGGCTGGTCGGTGCTGATCGAGCTGACCTGGGCGCCGGCCGGCAGCGGCAGGTCGACGCGCTTCAGTTCGTTGCCGGTCTTGGTGTCGAAGAACAGGGCCTGGCCCTTGTCGGATACACGCATGCCCACGAGGTTCTGTTCCTCGAGGGCGATCAGCAGCGGTTTACCGGCGTCCTGCTGCAGCCAGGTCGGCTCCAGCGCCTTCTTGCTGGTAAGCGTGGCGCCCTGGAACAGCGGCAGCACCACATAGGCCAGGTAGAAGAAGATCAACGTGATCGCCGCCAGCACGGCGAGCCCGCCCACCAGGACGTACCAGCGGGTCAGGCGATCCTTGAGGGCGCGCAGGCGGCGCTTGCGTTGCAACTCGGGCGTATTGAAGTCAATGCGCACGGGAGGAGAATTTTGGGTCATTGTGGAGTTGGCCAGATCATTCATGCGCACACCCTAGCGGTCCCGTATGACAAAAACATGACAGTGCAGTGACGCAAAAAAGCCCGCCGCACAGGAGCCCTGGCTTCGGACTAAGGAATTCGTGGAGGAGGCCGGCATTCTTTGGCACCGGCCTCATCCTCAGTTACTTACTTCTTTGCAACGTTACCCGCGTGGGACAGGCCCAGGTCGGCCAGGGTCTTGTCGACCACCTTGGCTGGCAGCGGGATGTAGCCGTCCTTCACGACAACTTGCTGGCCGGCCTGCGACAGCACCAGCTTGACGAACTCGGCTTCCAGCGGGGCCAGAGGCTTGTTCGGGGCCTTGTTGACATAGACGTAGAGGAAGCGCGACAGCGGGTAGGTACCGTTCAGGGCGTTGGCTTCGTTGTCTTCGACGAACGCGCCGCCTTCTTTCTTGGCCAGGGCCACGGTCTTGACGCTGGCGGTCTTGTAGCCGATGCCCGAGTAGCCGATGCCGTTCAGCGAGGAGCTGATCGACTGCACGACCGAAGCCGAGCCAGGCTGTTCGTTGACGTTAGGCTTGAAGTCGCCTTTGCACAGGGCTTCTTCCTTGAAGTAGCCGTAGGTGCCGGATACCGAGTTACGGCCGAACAGCTGAACTGGCTTGTTGGCCAGGTCGCCGGTCACGCCCAGGTCACCCCAGGTCTTGACGTCGGCTTTGCCACCGCACAGACGGGTGGAGGAGAAGATCGCGTCGACCTGGGCCATGGTCAGGCCCTTGATCGGGTTGTCCTTGTGCACGAACACGGCCAGGGCGTCGACGGCAACCGGGATGGCAGTCGGCTTGTAACCGTACTTCTGCTCGAACGCCTGCAGCTCGACGTCCTTCATCTTGCGGCTCATCGGGCCCAGGTTGGCGGTGCCTTCGGTCAGGGCGGGTGGCGCGGTCGAGGAACCGGCGGCCTGGATCTGGATATTTACGTTCGGATATTCCTTCTTGTAGGCCTCGGCCCACAGGGTCATCAGGTTCGCGAGGGTGTCGGAACCGACGCTGGAGAGGTTGCCCGAAACACCGGTGGTCTTGGTGTAGGTCGGGATTGCAGGATCGACAGCGGCGACCGCATTGGCGGCAGCGACGCCAGCGGCGGCAAAGGTCAGGGCCGCCATCAAACGCTTCAGTTTCATGCCTTGCTCCTAGCAGGAATATCGTGGGTTGTGAGATGGAACGGGCCCAAGTATCTGCAGGCCGCATGAACACTCTATGACTCGAATGTGACAATTGGATGAAAGGCCATCACCGGTAACCGGGATGGCCTTTACAGGATGTTGCGGAGGGGGAGTTAGAGCGGGTTTCAGCGTTTGCGCGCAAGCAGATAGATGCCCACCAGCAGACCAACGGCGCACAGGCACGCCACGTAATAGGCGGGTGCCATCGGACTGAACTTCAGCAGCGCGGTCACCACCATCGGCGTGAGGCCACCGAAGATCGCGTAGGCGAGGTTGTAGGAGAACGACAGGCCGCTGAAGCGCACCACAGGCGGGAACGCCTTGACCATCACGTAAGGCACGGCACCGACGATACCCACGCACAGGCCAGTCAGCGCATAGAGCGGGAACAACAGGTCCGGGCGGGTCGGCAGGCTGTGGTAGAAGGCCCAGGAAGACGCCAGCAGCATCAGGCTGCCGACGATGAACACTCGCCCGGCACCGAAACGGTCGGCCAGGCTGCCAGCGCCGACGCAGCCCAGGCTGAGCAGCACGATGGCCAGGCTATTGGCCTTGAGCGAGTCGGTGGGGCTGACGTGGTAGAGGCTCTGCAGCAATGCCGGGGTCATGAGGATGATCACCACGATGCCGGCCGACAGCAGCCAGGTGAGCAGCATCGACAGGATGATCGCGCCACGATGATCACGCAGCACCGCACGCAGTGGCAGCTCTTCGGCCAGGGCCTTGCGCGCCTGCATTTCGGCGAATACCGGGGTCTCATGCAGCCAGCGGCGCAGGTAGACCGCGAAGAAGCCGAACACCCCACCGAGCAGGAACGGGATACGCCAGGCGTAGTCCGCCACTTCCTCGGGGCTGTAGATCGTGTTGATCAGCGTCGCCACCAGCGAGCCAAGCAGGATGCCCGAGGTCAGGCCGGCGGTCAGGGTGCCGCAGGCATAGCCGGTGTTGCGCGCCGGCACGTGCTCGGAGACGAACACCCAGGCCCCCGGCACCTCGCCACCGATGGCCGCGCCCTGGATAACCCGCATCAACAGCAGCAGGATCGGCGCCCACAGGCCAATCTGCGCATAGGTGGGCAGCAGCCCCATCACCAGGGTCGGCACGGCCATCATGAAAATGCTCAGGGTGAACATCTTCTTGCGTCCGAGCAGGTCGCCAAAGTGGGCCATGACGATGCCACCCAATGGCCGGGCCAGGTAGCCGGCGGCGAAGATGCCGAAGGTCTGCATCAGGCGCAGCCATTCAGGCATGTCGGCGGGGAAGAACAGCTTGCCCACCACCGTGGCGAAGAACACGAAGATGATGAAGTCGTAAAACTCCAGGGCACCGCCCAGGGCGGACAGCGAGAGAGTCTTGTAGTCACTGCGGGACAACGGCCGGGACGGCTGCTCGATACTGCTCTGCACGGAGGTCATCGCTGTTCTTTCTCTTGTAGGTCTGCGGACCGCTTGGCATGCGGCTTCTGGATTGAATAGTCGGCGAAGATAGCAAATTGCCGAGCCGCGCTCATAGCGGTACAAAATCCATACAGATATTCATGAATGCGCGGTCGTCGCTGGCTGTGCAGGTATATATACTGCCCGCTCGTAGGAAAAGGTTGCTTATCCTGAGGGATGTTGTGCGAAAACGTCGGTCATCGTTGTCAGACTGTTTCGCAGAGTTTCCCTGAGGCCGCCCCCTGAAGCGAAATCAGCGTAGTATGCGTGTTGCTGAATCGTTTTTACGGCGTCCGTTATTGCGCCACCAACGAAGCGTCACGGGTCAGAGGCCCCACGGCATGATTGAGCTCGAACAAGAAGATCCTATCCCGCAAGGCGACCTGGCCTTGCAGATCACCGCGCTGCCGCGCGAAACCAATGGTTTCGGCGATATCTTCGGCGGCTGGCTGGTCGCCCAGATGGACCTGGCCGGTACCGCCATGGCCAGCCGCGTCGCCGGAGGCCGAGTGGCCACGGTAGCCATCGATCGCATGGCGTTCCTGGTCCCGGTGGCCGTGGGCGCGCAGCTGTCCTTCTATACCCAGACCCTGGAAATCGGCCGCAGCTCGATCCAGATGATGGTCGAGGTATGGAGCGACGACCCGCTGTCCAGCGAATGGCGCAAGGTTACCGAGGCAGTGTTCGTGTTCGTCGCCATCGATGGCAGTGGTCGCACCCGCTCCGTACCTCGTCGCTGAGCCTGGCGAGCGGTAAACTCATTGCACGTCACCGGGTCCAACGGCCTGACAGACAATCAATGAGACGAACGCAATGGCTAACTTCACGGTCGAGACCGAGCTGCACGGCGAACTCAACTGCTGGCGCATCACCAGCGATCATGCCGAACTCCTGATTGCCCAGCAGGGCGCCCAGGTCCTGAGCTATCAGCGCCTGGGCGAGCCACCGCTGCTGTGGCTGAGCGACCAGGCCATCTTCCGCCAGGGCAAGTCGGTGCGTGCCGGCGCTCCCGTGTGCTGGCCGTGGTTCGGTATCTTCGAGCGCAATCCCGATTCGGTCAAAGCCATGTTCAAGGGCGAGCAGCCGCCCGCCCACGGCCTGGTGCGTGGCCGTGACTGGCAGTTGTTGCGCGCCGAGGAACACGGCGACCACCTGCAGGTCGAGTTCGAATTGCCCGAAGCCCAGGGTGACCTGACGGGTTGGCCTCATGAGGTCCAGCTCAAGCTCCTGGTAGAGCTGGGTGACCAGCTGAAGCTCACCCTCACCAGCTACAACCTCGGCAATACCGACGTTACCCTGAGCCAGGCGCTGCACAGCTACTTTGCCGTGAGCGATGTGCGCCAGGTGCAAGTGGAAGGCGTGGACGGGTTGGCCTACATCGAAACACTGGCCAACTGGGAACAGCGCAAACAACAGGGCAACCTGGGGTTCGCGGGCGAGACTGATCGCATCTACCTGAACGCGCCTGAGCGACTGGCGATTGTCGATCCGCACTGGAACCGACGCATCACCCTGCAGGCTGGCGGCTCCCGCACCGCGGTAATCTGGAACCCCTGGACCGACCGCGCCCGCGACCTGCCGGACATGGCCGACGATGGCTGGCAACGCATGCTATGCATCGAGACGGCGAATGTGATGGATGACGTGGTGGTGCTCAAGCCAGGGGCGACTCATGCGATGAGCGTGGCGATCGGTAGCGAAGCGCTCTGAAATCGCTATCGCGGGGCGACCCGACTTGCCCCGCGATACGCTCTGCCAGGCTCAGAGGTCCGCATCCTCCACCACCCTCACCTGCCCCGCCTCCAGTGCATAGGCCGCATCCGCCAAGTCATTGCTGACTTTCTCCACCTTCAAGGTACCGGTCACCCACAGCGGCGTGTAGATATCGTCGATCTTCAGCCCCTTCGCATACCGCACCAGCACCAGCTGGTTCGGTGGCGGCGGCGGTACATGGATGCACGCCCCCGGGTACGGCACCAGGAAAAACAGCGTGCTGTTGCCTTTGGCATCGCTCTCCAGCGGCACCGGATACCCACCCAGGCGGATCTGCCTGCCGTTCATGGCGGCCACGGTCTTGGTCGAGTACATCACTGCCGGCAGGCCCTTGCTCTGCTTCAGCCCACCCTTGGCGGTGAAGGTGCCCAGGGCTTCCGGGGAGTTGTGGTCGATCTCGGGCATCTGCTCGAGCGCCTTCTGGTCCGACTTGGGCATCAGCTCCAGCCAGTCGGTCTCGGGCAGTTCGGCATGGGCCAGGGCGCTGGCCAGCAACAGGGGAATGAGGAATAACGCACGCATGAAAATGCTCGGCAACTCAGGATGAATTGCCGGGCATTCTAGCGGGAATTCAGCGTTTCTTGATGAAGCCGTAGATCACCAGCAGGATGATCGCGCCGACCAGGGCCCCGAAGAAGCCCGCGGCCTGCCCGGCCTGGTAGATGCCCAGGGCTTGTCCGCCGTAGGTGGCGGCCAGGGAACCGGCGATGCCGAGGAGAATGGTCATGATCCAGCCCATGCTGTCGTCACCCGGTTTCAGGAAACGCGCCAGCAGGCCGACGATCAGGCCGATGAAGATGGTTCCAATGATGCCCATGGCAATCCCTCTGTGATGAACATGAGACATGCCAAAGCCTAGTCAGCGCTTTGGCATGTTGCCATCTCAGAGCGGCAATGCCCGGCAGAAGTTCGATCAGCCGGCGATCAACGCCTCTACTTCGGCAATCTTGGCCTTCAGGGTGGCCATGTCCTGGCAGCGCAGGGTGGCGTGGCCAACCTTGCGCCCGACCTTGAATGCCTTGCCGTAGTGGTGCAGGTGGCAGTCATCGATGGCGACGACCTTGTCCACTGCTGGCACTTCGCCGATGAAGTTGAGCATGGCGCTTTCGCCGACCTTGGCGGTCGAGCCCAGCGGCAGGCCGGCCACGGCGCGCAGGTGGTTCTCGAACTGGCTGCACTCACTGCCTTCGATGGTCCAGTGCCCGGAGTTGTGCACACGTGGGGCGATTTCGTTGGCCTTCAGGCCACCATCCACTTCGAAGAACTCGAAGGCCATGACGCCTACGTAGTCGAGTTTCTGCAGCACGCGGCCGACGTAGTCTTCGGCCAGGGCCTGCAACGGGTGCGCCTCGCTGGCCACCGACAGGCGCAGGATGCCGCTGTCGTGGGTGTTGTGCACCAGCGGGTAGAAGCGGGTTTCACCGTCGCGGGCGCGCACGGCCACCAGCGACACTTCGCCGGTGAACGGCACGAAGCCTTCCAGCAGGCACGGCACGCTGCCCAGTTCGGCGAAAGTGTCGACCACGTCTTCGGGCTTGCGCAGGACCTTCTGGCCCTTGCCGTCGTAACCCAGGGTGCGGGTCTTGAGCACGGCCGGCAGGCCAATGCTGGCCACCGCGGCATCGAGGTCCGCCTGCGAGAGGATGTCGGCAAAGGCCGGGGTGGGAATCCCCAGATCGCGGAACATGCTCTTCTCGAACAGGCGATCACGGGCGATGCGCAGGGCCTCGGCGCTCGGATAGACCGGGACGAACTGCGAGAGGAAGGCCACGGTCTCGGCCGGCACGCTTTCGAACTCGAAGGTCACCAGGTCGACTTCGTCAGCCAGCTGGCGCAGGTGGTCCTGGTCGCCGTAGTCGGCGCGCAGGTGCTCGCCCAGCGGCGCGGCGCAGGCGTCCGGTGCCGGGTCGAGGAAAGCGAAGTTCATGCCCAGCGGGGTGCCCGCCAAGGCCAGCATGCGGCCCAGCTGGCCACCACCGATTACACCGATCTTCATGGGTTTCAGCCTCAAGCCTGACGCGGGTCTGGATTGTCCAGCACGGTGTCGGTCTGCTCGGTGCGGAACTGCTTGAGCGCCGCGTGGAACTGCGGGTGCTTGGCCCCGAGGATGCTCGCCGACAGCAAGGCTGCGTTGATTGCGCCGGCCTTGCCGATGGCCAGGGTGGCGACCGGGACGCCAGCAGGCATCTGCACGATCGACAACAGCGAGTCGACACCCGACAGCATCGACGACTGCACCGGCACACCGAGCACCGGCAGGTGGGTCTTGGCGGCGCACATGCCCGGCAGGTGGGCGGCGCCGCCGGCGCCGGCGATGATCACTTCGATGCCGCGGCCTTCGGCCTCATCGGCGTACTGGAACAGCAGGTCCGGGGTGCGGTGGGCGGAAACCACCTTCACTTCGTAGGGAATGCCGAGTTTTTCCAGCATATCGGCGGTGTGGCTAAGGGTGGACCAATCGGACTTGGAGCCCATGATCACGCCAACCAGTGCACTCATCGTCGAGCCTCTTCGCTTGTGCGCCCGCAGGCGCGTCAAAAAACAACAAGCCACGCGGGACGACCGGCGTGGCTTGTTTGCTGATCTGGACCGGAGCTATCCGGTCGAAAGGCCGCGCAGTATACCGTAACGCACAGCCGTCACGGCACCCCCGGCGACCAACTGTCGCCCTTATTTTTCGGGGCTTTGGCTGACTTTTGGGTCAACTGAACCGCCTTCGAGCTTGCGCCACAGCAAGCGCACGTTGGCCTTGCGCACCAGGGCACAGCGATACAGGCGGATTTCCAGCGGCACATGCCACTGGCTGCCGCCACAGATCGCCAGCTCGCCACGCTCCAGTTCACCGCGCATCGACAGTTTAGGGACCCAGGCGATGCCCATGCCTTCGAGCGCCATGCTCTTGAGACTGTCGGCCATGGCCGTTTCATAGACAGTGGTATAGCGCAGGTTGCGCTGGCGCAGCAGCAGGTTGACCGACCGGCCGAGGAAGGCGCCAGCGCTGTAGGCCAGCAAGGGCACGCTGGCCTCTCCCTCCAGGTCGAACAGCGGCTTGCCGTCGGGGCCCACGGCACACACTGGAAGCATTTCGGTATTGCCCATGTGCAGCGACGGGAAGATCTCGGCGTCCATCTGCAGCGCCGCGTCCGGGTCGTAGAAGGCCAGCATCAGGTCGCAGCCACCTTCGCGTAATGCATGCACCGCATCACCGACGTTGGTGGCGACCAGGCGCGTGGCGATGTTCAGGCCATCGTTGCGCAATTGCGCCACCCAGCGCGGGAAAAAGCCCGATGCCAAGGAGTGCGCGGCCGAGACCTGGATCACCTCGCCCTGGCCGCCTTCGAGATGATGCAAATGGCGAAGAACTTCGCTCAACTGGTCGACAACGGTACGCGCGGTGACGAGAAACAGCTGCCCGGCCTCGGTCAGCTCGATGGGCGTGCGGGAACGATTCACCAAGGTCAGGCCCAGCGCCGCTTCCAGGCTGCGTATGCGTCGGCTGAACGCCGGCTGGGTAACGAACCGGCGCTCGGCCGCTTGCGAGAAACTGCGGGTCGAGGCCAGGGCACTGAAGTCCTCCAGCCATTTGCTTTCGAGGTTCATCGACTACTCCGCACTGCGTGCACCAAAATGGAACACGCTCGATTGTCAATCGGCGTCACATCAAACCGTATGCCGTTTGCGCATAGGTTAGCGTGCAACAGCATTGGCCGCAAAATCTGGGCAGCCCTAGCATTGGCGCCATTCCGGCAGGTGCCGGGTCAAAATCGAGATGATATCCATCATGTCCTCCGCTGCATCGTTCCGCGTCGAAAAAGATCTGCTTGGTACCCTTGAAGTCCCTGCCGATGCCTACTACGGCATCCAGACTCTGCGCGCTGCCAACAACTTCCACCTCTCCGGTGTTCCGCTGTCACACTACCCGAAACTGGTAGTCGGCCTGGCGATGGTCAAGCAGGCAGCTGCTGACGCCAACCGTGAGCTGGGGCACCTGAGCGATGCCAAGCACGCCGCGATCAGCGCAGCCTGCGCACGACTGATCAAAGGCGACTACCACGAGCAGTTCGTGGTGGACATGATTCAAGGCGGTGCTGGTACTTCCACCAACATGAACGCCAACGAAGTCATCGCCAACATCGCGCTGGAGGCCATGGGTCACCAGAAGGGTGAGTACCAGTACCTGCACCCGAACAACGATGTGAACATGGCGCAGTCGACCAACGACGCCTACCCGACCGCGATCCGTCTGGGTCTGCTGCTGGGCCACGACGCCCTGCTTGCCAGCCTCGACAGCCTGATCCAGGCCTTCGCTGCCAAAGGTAAAGAGTTCGACCACGTACTGAAGATGGGCCGTACCCAGCTGCAGGACGCCGTGCCGATGACCCTGGGCCAGGAATTCCGCGCCTTCGCCACCACCATGACCGAAGACCTGCAGCGCCTGCGCTCGCTGGCTCCGGAACTGCTGACCGAAATCAACCTGGGCGGCACCGCCATCGGTACCGGCATCAACGCCGACCCGGGCTACCAGATGCTGGCCGTCCAGCGCCTGGCGATCATCAGCGGCCAGCCGCTGGTGCCGGCTGCCGACCTGATCGAAGCCACCTCCGACATGGGTGCCTTCGTGCTGTTCTCCGGCATGCTCAAGCGTACCGCGGTCAAGCTGTCGAAGATCTGCAACGACCTGCGCCTGCTGTCCAGCGGCCCACGCACCGGCATCAACGAGATCAACCTGCCGGCGCGCCAGCCAGGCAGCTCGATCATGCCAGGCAAGGTCAACCCGGTTATCCCTGAGGCCGTCAACCAAGTCGCGTTCGCCATCATGGGCAACGACCTGGCCCTGACCGTCGCCGCCGAAGGTGGCCAGCTGCAGCTGAACGTGATGGAACCGCTGATCGCCTACAAGATCTTCGACTCGATCCGCCTGCTGCAACGCGCCATGGACATGCTGCGCGAGCACTGCATCGTCGGCATCACCGCCAACGAACAGCGCTGCCGTGAACTGGTCGAGCACTCGATCGGCCTGGTCACCGCCCTGAACCCGTACATCGGCTACGAAAACGCCACCCGTATCGCCCGCGTCGCCCTGGAAACCGGCCGCGGCGTGCTGGAACTGGTGCGCGAAGAGAAGCTGCTGGACGAAGAGATGCTCAACGACATCCTGCGTCCGGAAAACATGATCGCTCCCCGTCTGGTTCCGCTGAAGGCGTAACCCAGACCGCTGCAAACAGTCTCACCAGGTCGAGGGACTAGACACCTCTCAACCTTTCAAGGGCCCGAGCGCATGCTACGGGCCCTTTTTTTATGCACGGAACAGGCACCTGCTGAACGGCACACAACTTGCTCGGTAATGCTCCCCAGCTCAACGGGATGCCGAGCATGCTGCACAGCCACCTCACCACCCTCAACGCCGTTTCGCTGATCCTCCAGGTGTTCCAGGAAGACGGCGTGGACGCGCAGCACATGCTCGCCGGCAGCGGCATAGGCCCCGCAGACCTGGGCCACGCCGATGCGCGCATCACCACCCAGCAGGAACTGCAGGTCTGCGCCAACGCCGTGGCCCGGCGCCAGGACATCGGCCTGGAACTCGGCCGGCGCATGCACGTGTCGTGCTACGGCATGCTCGGTTACGCTTTGCTCTCCAGTGCCACTTTGGGTGACGCCCTGCGCCTGGCGCTGACCTTTCCGGCACTGCTGGGAACAGTCTTCCAGCTGCGCCTGGTGGACGATGGCCAGCGCGTGTGGCTCAGCGCCAGCGACCATTACGACGCGCCTGGGCTGGCCGCCTTCAATGCCGAGTTCTGCCTGCTGTCGCTGAAAGTGATCTGCGATGACCTGCTCGGCCGCCAGCTACCGTTGCTGGCGGCGCGTTTCGAACACCCGCGCCCGGGCTACCACGCGCTCTATGACCCTGCATTCCAGTGCCCGCTCGGCTTCGGCGCCAGCGACAATGCCTTCGCCTTCGAACGACGCTGGCTGGACATGCCCCTGCCCCTGGCCGACCCGATCACCCACAAGGCCATGGGCGAACGCTGCCGGCGCCTCAACCTGGAGTTCACCGGCCGCCAAGCTTGGCTGGGGCGGATCCGCCAGCTGCTGCTGCGGCAACTGGATGCCGCGCCTGGGCTGGAAGGTTTGGCACGGCAGATGAACTGCTCGTCGCGCACACTGCGCCGGCATTTGCAGGCGCTGGGCAGCAGTTATCAACAGCTCCTCGACGAGCTGCGCTTCGAGCGGGCCAAGCAGTTGCTGGCCGAGGACCAGATGCCGATCTACCGCATTGCCGAAACATTGGGGTTCAGCGAGACCGCGAGCTTCCGACATGCCTTCCAGCGCTGGAGCGGCGTGGCGCCAAGCCATTTTCGCGGTTGACCGGTTACGGACGGCTTGGCCACATCGATCCCCTTTTGGCCGTTTGCGACGTTCTCCAGTACCGGGCAGTCCGTAAAAATGGCTCCACGCCAGTGAATACGGAGAACAACAACGTGCTGACGATCTATTCCGATGACCACCGCCTGCACCATGGCCGCTGCGAGCTCATCGACGGCAAGCTGATGCCCTGTTTCGAAATGCCATCGCGCGCCGACCACGTCCTGGAGCGCGTCAAGCAGCGCAACCTCGGGCCCGTGCAGGGCCCCGTCGACTTTGGCCGCGCGCCGCTGCAACGCATCCACAGCGCCGACTACCTGGATTTCTTCGAAGGCGCCTGGGCCCGTTGGGCCGCGCTTGGCCAGGAAGGTGATCTGCTGCCGTTCACTTGGCCGGCGCGCACCCTGCGCCAGGTCAAACCCAGCGGCCTGCACGGCGAGCTGGGCTACTACAGCTTCGACGCCGGCGCACCGATCACCGCCGGTACCTGGCAGGCCGCCTACAGCGCCGCCCAGGTCGCCCTGACCGCCCAGGCCGCGATCCAGCAAGGCGCCCATGCCGCCTTCGCCCTGTGCCGGCCGCCAGGGCACCACGCCGCAGGCGAAGTGATGGGGGGTTACTGCTACCTCAACAACGCAGCCATTGCCGCCCAGGCCTTCATCGACCAAGGCCGGCGCAAGGTAGCCATCCTCGACGTCGACTATCACCACGGCAACGGTACGCAAGATATTTTCTATACCCGAAACGACGTGTTCTTCGCCTCGATCCACGGCGACCCGCAGGACGAGTTCCCGTTCTTCCTCGGCTACGCCGACGAAACCGGCGAAGGTGCCGGCGAGGGCTGCAACATCAACTACCCACTGCCTGCCGGCAGCGACTGGGCAGCCTGGAGCGCAGCCCTGGAAGACGCCTGCCAGCGCATCGCCGCCTTCGATGCCGATGTGCTGGTGATCTCCCTTGGCGTGGACACCTTCAAGGACGACCCCATCTCCCAGTTCAAGCTCGACAGTCCAGACTACCTGGCGATGGGCAAGCGCATCGCCCAGCTAGGCAAACCGACCTTGTTCGTGATGGAGGGCGGCTACGCTGTGGAGGAAATCGGCATCAACGCGGTCAATGTGCTGGAAGGCTTCCAGCAGGCCCAGCCAGGAGCGTGAACATGACCCGACTCAAACGTCTGCTCGCCCCGCTCATCGCCGCCGGCCTGTTCGCTGGCGCACTCCAGGCACACGCCGAACAGCGCACCCTGCGGGTATACAACTGGTTCGACTACATCACCCCGCAAACCCTGGTCGACTTCCAGAAGGACAGCGGGGTCAAGCTGATCTACGACATCTTCGACACCAACGAAGCACTGGAAGCCAAGCTGCTCACCGGCAACTCCGGCTATGACGTGGTGGTGCCGTCCAACGTGTTCCTCGCCAAGCAGATAGAAGCCGGCGTGTTCCAGCCCCTCGATCGGGCGAAGCTGCCCAACTGGCAACATCTGGACCCGGCTCTGATGAAGCTGATCGAGGCCAATGACCCGGGCAACAAGTTTGCCGTGCCTTACATGTACGGCACGGTGCTGATCGGCTTCAACCCGGCCAAGGTCAAGGCGGTGCTCGGCGACGACGCACCGGTGGACAGCTGGGACCTGATCTTCAAGGAAGAGAACATTGCCAAGCTCAAGCAGTGCGGCGTGGCACTGCTTGATTCGCCGTCGGAGATCCTGCCGCTGGCGCTGTCGTACCTGGGGCTGGACCCCAACAGCGGCAAGCCGGCCGACTATCAGAAAGCCCAGGACCTGCTGCTGAAGATTCGCCCGCATGTAACCTACTTCCACTCGTCCAAGTACATGGCCGACATCGCCAATGGTGATATCTGTGTGGCGGTGGGCTACTCGGGCAGTTTCTCCCAGGCCGCGAATCGGGCTCGCGAAGCGAAGAACGGCGTGGTGGTGGACATGCGCCTGCCGAAGGAAGGCGCGCCGATCTGGTTCGACATGCTGGCGATCCCCAAGAACGCCGCCAACCCTGAAGATGCCCACACATTCATCAACTACCTGTTGCGACCAGAAGTGATCGCACCGATCAGCGACTTCGTCGGCTACCCGAACCCGAACAAGGATGCGACCGACAAGGTCAGCCCGGCGATCCGCAACAATCCGAACCTGTACCCAACGGCGGAGGCAATGGCCAAGTTGTACACGCTCAAGCCGTTGCCACGGGATGCCGAGCGGGCGCGGACGCGGGCCTGGACCAGGATCAAGTCGGGGACCTGATGTTTTTGGGGCTGCAGAGCAGCCCCATTCAATCTCGCCAGGCCTTGCGCAGGCGCATCAAAGCCTGCGCAATCTCCCTTTCTGGCACTGCCGCGAATCCCAGTACCAGCCCTGCCCTGGTATCCACAGGCTCCGCGCTGTCCTCCAGCCAGTAGCTGCTCAGCGGAGTGAGCTCCACCCCCACCGCCTCCGCCCGCGCCACCAGCTCCTGCTCCCGCGCCAAGTTATCCACAGCCACCTTCACATGAAGCCCCGCTGCGACGTCTGGCATGGCCCCCAGCCCCGGTACCTCCACGGGCCAACCGGCCTTCAGCACATTCCTGCGGGCCAGCGCCGCCCGGCGCATACGGCGGATATGTCGCTGGAAATGCCCTTGGGCCATGAACTGCGCCATGACACATTGCGTGCCGACTTCCGAGTGCCGCACCGCCAGTGCCTTGGCCTGGCTGAATGCCCGCACCAGGCGTCTGGGCAGCACCAGGTAACCCAGCCGCAAAGCCGGAAAGGCGATCTTGCCGAACGTTCCCACGTACAGCACCCGGCCCTGCCGATCCAATGCCGCCAGCGGTGCCAAAGGCGCACCACTGTAGCGGTACTCGCCATCGTAATCGTCCTCAATGACCCAACCGTCCTCGCGCTCGGCCCAGGCCAGCAACGCCAGACGCCTGGCCAGGCTCATGGTCACACCGGTGGGGTACTGGTGAGCCGGGGTCACGTAAGCCAGCCTGCAATCCGGCAGCTCGTCCAGGCGCGCACAGTTCATGCCCTCTTCATCTACCGGCACGCCCCTGACCCTCGCCCCCGCCAGGGCGAAGGCGTGCCCGGCAGCGCGGTAGCCCGGGTTTTCCACAGCCACCCCGTCACCAGGCTGCAAAAGCAACTGTGCACAAAGGCTGATCGCCTGCTGCGCACCACTGGTGATCACAATTTGTTCAGCACTGCAGGAAAGCCCCCGCGACCGACGCAGATAGGTGGCGATCAATTCACGCAACGGCAGCTCCCCTGCCGGGTCGCCATAGCCGAGCAGCGCCGGGCCGGGGTTTCGCCAGAAACCCGCTTGCAGCTTGGCCCAGACCTCAAAAGGAAACAGGTCGAATGCTGGCAGGCCAACCCTGAAAGCCCTCGGTGCATCGCCTTTGGGCGGCGGCAGATGGTGCTTTTTCAGACGCAACAACGGCTCGCTGCACAGTGCAAAACTGGATAAATCCTCAGTATTAGACGCTTCAAATGTGGATAAGTCTGTTGATAACCCTAGGGATAACCCTGTGGACAGTTGTGTGGATAGTTTTCCCAGGCGGCTTACATAAGTGCCATCGCCTACCCGGCTTTCGATAAAGCCCTCGGCATACAACTGGTCATAGGCACGCACCACGCTGTTGCGCGACAACGCCAGCACCGCCGCAAGGTCACGGGTGGCCGGCAGCCGAGTGCCGCCTTCCAGGCGCCCATCCAGCACGCGCGCGCGCAAGGCCTGGTAAAGCTGCTGGCTGAGCCCGCGACGGCGGTCCAGGACGATCCCTGCCGGATCGAAAGGCAACGCGTGGGTACGTTCGCTCATGGTATTGGACCTATAAAAACAGTCACGAATGGCTCTTACACAGAGCCAATAGCCTGCCTAGGATGAAGCCACAGCACAAGGAACACCGGCATGTACAACAGCAAACCGCATCAGGAACATGACCTTGCCCGCCTGCACCAGCACATGCTGCACACCCGCCTGGCAACGCTCGTCAGCCACGGTGAGCACGGGATGTTGGCCACCCATCTGCCCGTGCTGGTCGCCACCGGCGAGGGCGAATTCGGCACGGTCTACGGCCACCTCGCCAGGGCCAACCAGCAGTGGCAGGACCTGGCACAAGGCGCTGAAGCCTTGCTGGTATTCCCCGGCGCCGACGCCTATGTCAGCCCCGGCTACTACCCGAGCAAGGCGGACAACCCCAAGGTGGTGCCCACCTGGAACTACATGGCGGTGCATGCCTGGGGCCCGGTGGAGGTGATCCACGAGCCAACACAATTGCTGGACATCGTCGGCCGCCTGACCGATCGCCATGAGCAAGGCCGCGCAGCACCGTGGAGCGTCACCGATGCTCCGGCTGACTACCTTGACGGCATGCTCCGCGCCATCGTCGGTATCCGCCTGCCGATCGCCCGCCTGCAAGGCGCACGCAAGCTCAGCCAGAACCGTTCGGCGCAAGACATCGCCGGGGTCCGCGAAGGCCTGGCCGCCAGCGCCGACCCTGTGGATAACCAACTCGCCGCGCACATGCGCGACCTCTGAAGGAAAGGCCCATGACCAGCATCACCCTGCGCCCGGTGGGCGCCAACGACCACGCCGCCTGGCTACCCTTGTGGCAGGCCTACCTGCGCTTCTACCAGGCCGAACTGCCCGACGCAGTCAACACCAGCACCTGGCAACGCCTGCTCGATGCGAACGAGCCGACCCACTCGACGTTGGCCTGGGTCGATGGCAAGGCAGTGGGGATGGTCAACTTCATCTACCATCGTTCCAACTGGAGCATCGAGAACTCCTGCTACTTGCAGGACCTCTACGTGGACAGTGAAGTACGTGGCCTGGGCATCGGTCGGCAGCTCATCGAGCATGTCTACGCCACGGCCAAGGCCGCCGGCTGCATCAAGGTGCACTGGCTGACCCACGAGACCAACGCCACCGCCATCAGCTTGTACGAGCAGGTCGCCGAGCGGCCGGGTTTCATCCAATTCCGCAAAGCACTGTAGGCCGCACATGAACGACGCATTGAACTGGAAACCCGCCGGCACGCCCAAGGCCGAGCCCATCGAAGGCCGTTTCATCCGCCTGGAGAAGCTTGACCCGGCGCGCCATGGCAACGACCTTTGGGAAGTACTGCAAGGTCCGGGCTCGGACCCAGCGCTATGGGACTACCTGCCCTACGGCCCGTTTGCTGAGCGCGCCAGCTTCGACCGCTGGCTGGAAGGCAACGCCGCCAGCCGCGACCCGCTGTTCTACAGTGTGATCGACCGCGCCAACGGCCAGGTACAAGGCATCCTCAGCTACATGTCGATTGTCCCCGAACAGGGCCGCTTCGAGATTGGCCACATCGCCTTCGGCGCCGCCATGCAACGCACACCCAAGGGCACCGAGGCGGTTTACCTTTTGAGCAAGCTGGGCTTCGAGCTGGGCAATCGCCGGCTGGAATGGAAGTGCAACGACGCCAATGCCCGCTCCAAGCGCGCGGCAGAGCGGTTCGGTTTTGTGTTCGAGGGCGTGTTCCGCAACCACATGGTGGTCAAGGACCGCAACCGGGATACGACCTGGTATTCGATTACCGACGCCGAATGGCCGGCGGTGGCGGTGGGGTTCGAGCGCTGGTTGAGCGTGGATAACCAACAACCTGAAGGTCAGGTGAGGACGCTGGAGGCCTGTCGCCTGGGCTGATCTCATCGCGGGGCAGGCTCCCACGGTAATGCGTGGGAGCAGACTTGTCCCACAAGGCCATCATCTGATCTGACGTTGACGCGTGACCACACCCATCTGCAGCCCGAACGGCTTGAAAACCGCGTTCAGCGATTTGAGCGTAGGGTTGCCCTCCCCCTGTTCGATCTGGATCAATGTGCGGACCGAAATCTTGCACATCCGCGCAAACTGGGTCTGCTGCATCTTCGCCACTTCCGTACGCAGCCGCCTGACCGCTGCGCCAAGCTCCAGGCTGCCGTCGGCGATGCCTTCACGCACACCGTCGATCAACAACCCGCGAGCATCGATGGATACCGTCATGCCAACCCCCACTCGGCCATCCGCCGCTCAAGCTTGCCCAGCGCAATCGCCGGGTGATTCATGACCCGGCTTGCCAACCCCATCTCGCTCAGGATATCGGGCAATGCCAGTAACTGGCGGGCATCCTCGCGCAAACGCTGGTACGCCTGCTCCGGGTCCATGAACGTAGCCAGGGCGTTGCACACCGACAACCAGTCGATTTCACCAGCCCGCTCGATCGTCGCTGGCCATTTGGTTGTCCGGGTTACCCCCTCCTGATCCATCACCATCGGCGCAAGGTCATAGATTGGCGCCATACGCACCGCATCGCGGGTGCGGATGATGGCAGTATTGCGTCCATGGTTGTCGGCGTTGCCCAGGATCTTGTTGATCAGGTCGCGGCGCAGGTAGTCCGCAATCAGCCCAGGCACTTGATCCGACTGCCCGGCCTCACGCCATAGCGCGGCAAGGGTATCGATCACCTCCAGGTGGCCCATGCGGCTGCCGGGCTCGGTTACACCGCACAACGAGTAGATCGACTCCACAGCAAGGCGCTGCACTCCCTCTGCGGACACCTGACGATCGAAGCGCTCCATCCAGAGGCTGGGCTTGCGGCCCTCCTCCAACGCCATGTGTTCACTGGCTACCGTATCAATACCTAAACGCTGCAAGGCTTTGTAGTAGAGGTGCTCGGCTCGCAGAATCTCCTGGTCATCGACCAGTGCCTGGTTTCTGGCGAACTTGATGAACCAGTGACGGCGGGCGTGCTCGTCGGCAAGCACGGCATCCGGGTACAACTGCCCGCTTTCGTCCTCTGTCATCAACAGCTTCGGCGCTTCACCGCCAGCACCGGTCGCACCGCCAATGGCCGCTCCCTGCTCATAGGCGTACTCGAGAAAGCGCTGATCCCGGGAAACGACATCCTCGCGGATAAAACCGATGGGGTTTGCCAGATCCAGTTGCTCGAAGGACTCCTTGATGCGCAGGTTACCAATCGGCGCCGGGGTGGAGCGCGCAAGCAGAAACAGGTCCTCTCCCATGCCAGCCGGCCTCTCGCGGCCAATATGCTTGAGCAGGAAGCGTTTGGCGGCACCGGCAGGGGCGATGTCGTAAAGGAATGCAGGGGCGTGGAGCAGGCGATGGCTGCCAAAATCCACCGGCAGCCTTGCACTCGCCGCTTGGCAGAACAGGCTGTCATAGCCATCTGGATTCGCCCTGACGTAGTCGGACAGGTAGCCAAACTCGCAAGGGCTGGCGAGGCTGTGCTCCGGCTGTGCGAAGGTCATTGCCAGGGCGTCCTGCCACTTGCCGTCGTCATGGAGCTGGAGCGTAAGTCTGTGCATGGGCCGCCTGTGATTGACTGCATGTGAACGGGTCAACCATTCATTCGATATGCAGCATAGTGCAGATTTTTACAGAGGCTCAATAAATTATCTGCATTAAAACGCATAAATCATAGAGTCCTACATCTAATTCTGCAAAATAGTGCAGATTGAATGACAAAAAAAGGGGAGCATCCGCTCCCCAGAGGTTAACCGCTTGTAGATGAAGGCTTCTGTCAGCCTTCGATCTCGATCAGGATTTCACCCGGGGTCACCCGGTCGCCCTTGGCCACGTGAATGGCCACGACCTTGCCGGCGATCGCCGCCTGGACTTCGGTCTCCATCTTCATCGCCTCGGTGATCAGCACCGCCTGGCCGGCCTTGACCACGTCGCCTTCCTTGACCAGCACATCGACGATGTTGCCCGGCATGCTGGTGCTGACGTGGCCCGGCGCGCTGGCCTGCTTGCGCTTGCTGCCGCCACCGCCGACGAATTCGTTGAGCGGCTCGAACACCACTTCTTCCGGCATGCCGTCGATGGACAGGTAGAAGTGGCGCTTGCCTTCGGCCTTCACGCCCACACCGGTGATATCGACGCGGTAGGTTTCACCGTGGACATCGATGACGAACTCGGTCGGCACGCCTTCACCGCCCACCGCCCCCACCGCGCCGGCTTCCGGAATCGGCAGCAAGGCTTCTGGCTTGAGGGTGCCGGCTTCACGCTCCTCGAGGAACTTGCGGCCGATGTCGGGGAACATGGCGAAGGTCAGCACGTCTTCCTCGGAGTGCGCGAGGCTGCCGATGTCGGCGCGCAGCTTGGCCATTTCCGGCTTGAGCAGGTCGGCTGGGCGTACGTCGATCACGTCCTCGCTGCCGATCGCCTGACGGCGCAGTTGCTCGTTGACCACACCGGGGGCTTTGCCGTAGCCGCCTTGCAGGTACAGCTTCACTTCATTGGTGATGGTCTTGTAGCGCTCGCCGGCCAGCACGTTGAAGAACGCCTGGGTGCCGACGATCTGCGAGGTCGGGGTCACCAGCGGCGGGAAACCAAGGTCTTCGCGCACCCGCGGGATCTCTGCCAGCACCTCGTTCATGCGGTTGAGCGCGCCCTGCTCCTTGAGCTGGTTGGCCAGGTTGGAAATCATCCCGCCCGGTACCTGGTTGACCTGCACGCGGGTGTCCACGGCGGTGAACTCGCTTTCGAACTGGTGGTACTTCTTGCGCACGGCGTAGAAGTACAGGCCGATCTCCTGCAGTAGCTGGAGGTCCAGGCCGGTGTCGAACTCGCTGCCCTTGAGCGCGGCGACCATCGACTCGGTGCCCGGGTGGCTGGTGCCCCAGGCGAAGCTGGAGATCGCGGTGTCGATATGGTCGACGCCGTTCTCGACGGCCTTGAGCTGGCACATCGCGGCCAGGCCGGCGGTGTCGTGGGAGTGGATGAACACCGGCAATGACTGCTCGGCTTTCAGTGCCTTGACCAACTCGCCAGTGGCGAACGGGGTCAACAGGCCAGCCATGTCCTTGATCGCCACCGAGTCGCAACCCATGGCTTCCATCTGCTTGGCCTGCTGCACGAAGGCATCGACGGTATGCACCGGGCTGGTGGTGTAGGCGATGGTGCCCTGGGCGTGCTTGCCGGCGGCTTTCACCGCCTCGATGGCCACGCGCAGGTTACGCACATCGTTCATGGCGTCGAAGATGCGGAACACGTCGATGCCATTGACCGCGGCCTTGGCCACGAAGGCCTTGACCACGTCGTCGCTGTAATGGCGGTAGCCCAGCAGGTTCTGCCCACGCAGGAGCATCTGCAGGCGGGTGTTGGGCAGCGCGGCACGCAGCTTGCGCAGGCGCTCCCACGGGTCTTCCTTGAGGAAGCGCACGCAGGCGTCGAAGGTGGCGCCGCCCCAGACTTCCAGCGACCAGTAGCCGACCTTGTCGAGCTTGTCGCAGATCGGCAGCATGTCTTCGGTGCGCATACGGGTGGCCAGCAGGGACTGGTGGGCGTCGCGCAGGATCGTGTCGGTAACAAAGATTTTCTTGGACATTATTCGGTTCCTCACAGGCCTGCGTGGGCGGCGATGGCGGCGGCGATGGCCAGGGCCAGCTCTTCGGGTTTGCGCTTGATCGAGTAGTTGGTCAGTTCAGGATGGCTTTCGACGAAGCTGGTGTTGAACTGGCCGCTACGGAATTCCGGGTTGCGCAGGATTTCCTGGTAGTACGCGGCAGTGGTCTTGACCCCCTGCAGGCGCATGTCGTCCAGGGCCCGCAGGCCGCGGTCCATGGCTTCTTCCCAGGTCAACGCCCAGACCACCAGTTTCAGGCACATGGAGTCGTAGAACGGGGGAATGGTGTAGCCGGTGTAGATCGCCGTGTCGGTACGCACACCCGGGCCGCCCGGGGCGTAGTAGCGGGTGATCTTGCCGAAGCTGGGCAGGAAGTTGTTCTTCGGGTCTTCGGCGTTGATGCGAAACTGCAAGGCAAAGCCGCGGTGCTGGATGTCTTCCTGCTTGATCGACAGCGGCAGGCCGGAGGCGATGCGGATCTGCTCGCGGACGATGTCGATGCCGGTGATTTCCTCGGTGATGGTGTGTTCCACCTGCACCCGGGTGTTCATCTCCATGAAGTACACCTCGCCATCGGCGAGCAGGAACTCCACGGTACCGGCGTTCTCGTAGTCCACCGCCTTGGCCGCGCGCACGGCCAGGTCGCCGATGTAGGCACGCTGCTCAGGGGTCAGCTGCGGGCTCGGGGCGATCTCGATGAGTTTCTGGTTGCGGCGCTGGATCGAGCAGTCGCGCTCGAACAGGTGCACCACGTTGCCGAAGCTGTCACCGAGAATCTGCGCCTCGATGTGCTTGGGATTGACGATGCACTTTTCCAGGAACACTTCCGCCGAGCCGAAGGCCTTGGTGGCCTCGGAAATCACCCGGGGGAAGTTCTGTTCCAGTTCCTCGCGGCTGTTGCAGCGGCGAATGCCGCGCCCGCCGCCACCGGAGGTGGCCTTGAGCATCACCGGGTAACCGATGCGGTCGCCTTCCTGCAGGGCTTCATGAATATCGGCGACGTTGCCTTCGGTGCCGGGGGTGACCGGCACGCCGGCCGCGATCATGGTGCGGCGCGCTTCGGTCTTGTCACCCATGCGGCGAATGACATCGGCGGCCGGGCCAATGAACTTGATTCCGCGTTCGGCGCAGATCTCCGCCAGTTCGGCGTTTTCCGACAGGAAACCGTAGCCGGGATGCAAGGCATCGCAGCCGGTCTCGACAGCAAGGTTCACCAGCTTGCGCGGGTTCAGGTAGCCGGCCAGGGGCTCGGCACCGATGCTGTAGGCCTCGTCGGCGCGCTTGACGTGCAAGGCGTGGCGGTCGGCGTCGGAGTAGATCGCCACGGAGCGAATGCCCATCTCGGCGCAGGCACGCACGATCCGTACTGCAATCTCACCCCGGTTGGCGATCAGGATTTTTGTTATCACTGGAGTCTTCCCAAAGCCGTAGGAACAGACGATCCGGTTCTACCGGTCGGCGCGTGACCAGACGTCGCTGGCCAGTCGCATATTCACCCTAGCGCTGAAGGTCGATAAACAAAAATCAATATTTGTTAGAGGCAGCATAAGCAAAAGCTTATAGTTGGGTAACAAGGTTTTGCCGGAGCACCGCAAAAAATGCGCAAGTCATTGATGCGTATGACTTTACGTCAGCTGCAGATCTTCAACGAAGTGTGTGATTTGCGCTCCTACAGCCGGGCGGCCGAGGAGATGGCGCTGACGCAACCCGCCGTTAGTCTACAGATCCGCCAGCTCGAAGAGCTGGTTGGCCAGCCGCTGTTCGAGTATGTCGGCAAGAAGCTTTACCTCACCGAGGCCGCCGAAGCGCTGCAACGCGCCAGCCGGGATATCTTCGGGCGCCTGGAGAACCTCGACATGCAGCTGTCGGACATGCAGGGCTCACTGCAGGGGCAGCTGAAACTGGCGATCGAATCCAGCGCCAAGTACTTCGTTCCACACCTGTTCGCCGCCTTCAAGCAGCGCCACCCGGAGGTCAACCTCACCTTGACGGTGGTCAACCGTGCCCAGGCGATCAGGCGCCTGTCGGACAACCGCGACGACCTGGTCATCATGTCCATGGTGCCCCAGGACATGGGCCTCGAGTTCCTGCCTTTCCTGAACAACCCGATCATCGCCGTGGCACCGCCGCAACACCCGTTGTGCAAGCCGGACAGCCTGCGCCTGCAGGATCTCGAGCCGCACACCTTGCTGATCCGTGAACAGGGTTCGGGCACCCGCAAGGCCTGCGAGGAGTTTTTCAAGGACAAGCGCGTGCATTTCACCCAGACCCTCGAGGTGGCCTCCACCGATGCCCAGCGCGAATGCGTGGTGGCCGGGCTGGGCATTGCCCTGCTGACCCGTCATGCGGTCAACATGGAACTGGCCACCGGCATGCTCAGGGAGTTGCCGGTGGAAGAACTGCCGTTGTACCGCAGCTGGTGCCTGGTGCAGTCCCGGAGCAAGCGGCAATCGCCGGTGGCCCTGGCGTTTCAAGCGTTCATCCGCAGCGAACGTGCAATGATCAGCGGGCTTGTTGAGCGTTTCTCGGGGAAGTTGCCGCCGATACCTGCCACACCGTGAGGTCCTGCAGGTCGGGGTAGTCGGCCAGTTCGCGCAGCAACTGGCGCTGGTCGCAGTAGCATTCGATCGCGCGGCGGTACTCCATGCGGCGCTGATCCTTTTCCTGCTGCTTGCGAGCCTTGGCGTTGGGTTGGTACACACCGTCGTGATCACGTGCCATTGCCTGTCTCCCAGAAAGGATGCGGGGAGTTTCAGACTGGCTTCGGTGGTTTACGGTTTGGCGGTGGATTGGTGACGAAATGATGAAATCTGCATGGGCGCGGGACAGCCCGCCCCCATGCGAGCACAGCCTCGAATCAGTCGTCGGTCGCCTTGATCGACTTGGGCGACAGGCGCAGGCTGCGCAAGCTGCGCTTCACGCTCTTGAGGTGGTTGACCAGGCTCGGCCCGCGGGCCATGGCCACACCCATGGCCAGCACGTCGATCACCACCAGGTGGGCGATGCGCGAGGTCAGCGGCGTGTAGATTTCGGTGTCCTCATGCACGTCGATGGCCAGGTTTACCGTCGACAGCTCGGCCAGCGGTGTCTGGCTCGGGCACAGGGTGATCAAGTTGGCACCGCTCTCGCGCACCAGGTTGGCGGTGATCAGCAGGTCCTTCGAGCGCCCCGACTGGGAAATGCACACCGCCACATCACCCGGCTTGAGCGTGACAGCCGACATTGCCTGCATGTGCGGATCGGAATAGGCCGCCGCGCTGAGCAGCAGGCGGAAGAACTTGTGCTGCGCATCCGCCGCGACCGCGCCCGAGGCACCAAAACCGTAGAACTCCACGCGCTGGGCCTGGGCCATGGCCGTCACCGCCTGCTGCAAGGCTTGCGGATCGAGGTGCTCGCGCACTTCCATCAAGGTATGCAGGGTGGTGTCGAAGATTTTCAGGCTGTAGTCGGCGACCGAGTCGTCTTCATGGATGGCGAACTGACCGAAGCTGGCGCCGGCAGCCAGGCTTTGCGCCAGCTTGAGCTTGAGATCCTGGAAGCCCGAGCAACCGATCGCCCGGCAGAAGCGCACGATGGTCGGTTCGCTGATCCCCACGCTGTGCGCCAGGTCGGCCATCGAGCTGTGCATGACGGCAGCCGGATCGAGCAGCACATGGTCGGCCACTTTGAGTTCCGATTTGCGCAGCAGGTGCCGCGATTGGTCGATATGTTGCAACAGATTCACGGGCTGGACTCGGTTATGATCGGCGTGCCGGGATGTAGCTTTCTTGTAGTTATACTACATGCTTGCCAACCCGCCCAGCTAATCGAACGTGGAGAGTGGTGGTTTGACGATTCCTTGCGACATCCTGGTCTTCGGCGGCACGGGCGACCTGGCCCTGCACAAACTGCTCCCGGCGCTCTACCACCTGTATCGCGAAGCCCGCCTGCACACGGCCGTGCGGATTATCGCCCTGGCCCGACGCAACCTGCCGCGCAACGACTACGTCAAGCTTGCCGAGCGCCATTGCCGGGCGCAGGTCGCCCGCCAGGACTTCGACGAAGACGTCTGGCAGCGCTTTTCGGCGCGGCTCGACTACTTCCCCATGGACGCGGCGCAGAGCGCCGACTTCGGCCGCCTGGCCCGCTACCTGGGCGAGCCCGGCGGCCTGACGCGGATCTTCTACCTGGCCACCGCGCCCAAGCTGTTCGTGCCAATCGCCACTCACCTGCGCATCGCCGGCCTGGCCGACAGCGAAGCACGCA
Organism: Pseudomonas sp. FG36; assembly: GCF_057809275.1. Taxonomy (NCBI): domain Bacteria; kingdom Pseudomonadati; phylum Pseudomonadota; class Gammaproteobacteria; order Pseudomonadales; family Pseudomonadaceae; genus Pseudomonas; species Pseudomonas sp. FG36. Next base: position 73,879 of record NZ_JBMDJQ010000010.1, on the reverse strand, counting down.
TCGTGCTGGAAAAGCCCATCGGCCACTCGCTGGAGTCGGCCACCGCGATCAACGAAGCAATCGGCGCGGTGTTCGACGAATCCCAGGTCTTTCGCATCGACCACTACCTGGGCAAGGAAACCGTGCAGAACCTCATGGCACTGCGCTTTGCCAACGCCTTGCTCGAGCCGGTATGGCGCAACGGCCAGGTCGACCATGTGCAGATCAGCGTCTGTGAAACCCTCGGCGTGGAAAATCGTGGCGCCTACTACGACCGTGCCGGCGCCACCCGCGACATGCTGCAGAACCACCTGCTGCAACTGCTCTGCCTGGTGGCCATGGAGCCCCCCTCGCAGTTCGAGGCCGAGGCGGTACGCGACGAGAAGGTGAAGATTCTTCGCGCCCTAAAGCCCATCACAGGCCAGGACGTCCAGGACAAGACCGTGCGCGGCCAGTACGGCGCCGGCAAGATCGGCGGCCAGGAAGTGCCGGCCTACTATTTCGAGAAGGACGTGGACAACGACAGCGACACCGAAACCTTCGTCGCGGTCCAGGCGCACATCGACAACTGGCGCTGGGCCGGCGTGCCGTTCTACCTGCGTACCGGCAAGCGCATGGCGCGGCGCTCGTCGCAGATCGTCATCCAGTTCAAGCCCGTGCCGCACGAGCTGTTCAGCGGCGGCCAGGTCAACCAGCTGCTGATCCAGCTACAACCGGACGAGCACATCAGCCTGCGCATGATGACCAAGAGCCCGGGCAAGGGCATGCGCCTGGCGCCGGTCGAGCTGGACCTCAACCTGGCCCAGGCCTTCGCCCAGACCCGCCGCTGGGAGGCCTACGAACGGCTGTTGCTGGATGTACTCGAAGGCGATTCGACGCTGTTCATGCGCCGCGACGAGGTCGAGGCCGCGTGGGCCTGGATCGACCCGATCCTGCAGGGCTGGGAGGAGCACTTCCAGGCGCCGCGCCCTTACCCCGCCGGCAGCAATGGCCCCGAACAGGCCAACAGCCTGCTGGCGCGCCAGGGCCAGGCCTGGCACGCCTAGCCCAACAGGTCGGCGGTCGAACGCCCTAGCAGCGCCTTGAACGACGCGGCATCGACCGGCCGGCTGATCAGGTAGCCCTGCACCTCGTCACAGCCGTGCTCGCGCAGGAACTGCAACTGTTCACGGGTTTCCACCCCTTCGGCCACCACCTTCAATTGCAGGCTCTGCGCCATGGCGATGATCGCCCGGGTGATGGCCGCGTCCTGCGTGCCTTCAAGCAGCCCGCGGATGAACGCCTGGTCGATCTTCACGTAGTCGACCGGGAAGCGCTTGAGGTAGCTCAGTGACGAGTAGCCGGTGCCGAAATCGTCGATGGCGAGCTTCACCCCCAGCGCGTGTAGCTGCTCGAAGGTGGCGATGATGTGCTCGACACTGTCCAGCAACTGGCTTTCGGTCAGTTCCAGCTCCAGCAGGTGCGGCGCCAGGCCGGATTCCTGCAGGACCTGGCGCACCAGGCTGACCAGCTTGCCCTGGCGCAACTGGTACACCGACAGGTTGACCGAAACCCGCACCTCCAGGCCCTGGCGCAACCACTCGCAGGCTTGCCAACAGGCCTGGCGCAGCACGAACTCGCCCATGGGCGCGATCAACCCGGTTTCTTCCGCCAGGCCAATGAACTCGCTGGGTGGCACCATGCCCCATTGCGGGTGCTGCCAGCGTACCAGGGCCTCGGCCGCGTGCAGCTGACCGGTGCGCAGGCACAGCTTGGGCTGGTAGTAGACCAGCAGCTGGCCTTCGTCGATGGCCTTGCGCAACTGGTTCTCCAACTGCAGGCGCTCAAGGGTGCTGGCACGCAGGCTCTCGGTATAGAACTGGAAGCTGTCGCCGCCCAGGTGCTTGGCATGCTGCTTTGCCATGTCGGCCTGGCTGACCAGCGCATTGAGGTCCAGGCTGGCGTCGGACAGCAGGCTGATACCCACCGAGGCGCTGATCACCACCTCGTGCCCGCCCACACGCTGGGGCACGCGCAGTTTGTCCAGCAACCGGGTGGTGACGCGCACCAGGCTGGATAAGTTGGTATAGCCGTCGAACAGCACCGCGAACTCGTCGCCTGACAGGCGCGCCACTGTGTCGGCCTCGGGCACCGCGTTGGCCAGGCGCTGGGCCATCTTCTTCAGCAACTGGTCGGCCAGCTCATGGCCCAGGCTCTCGTTGAGCAGCTTGAAGCGGTCCAGGTCAACGTGCAGCAGCGCCAGGCTGCGGCCATTCAGGCGCATGCGTTGCGCCGCCTCGTGCAGGCGCAGACGGAACAGCGCACGGTTGGCCAGGCCGGTGAGGTCGTCGTAGTGCGCCAGATAGCGCAGGCGCTCCTCGGATTCGCGGCGCGCCGACAGGTCGGTGAAGAAGCCGACGATATTGACGATGCGCCCCCGCACATCACTCACGCTGTTGAGCTGCAACCATTGGGGGTAGAGTTCGCCGCTCTTGCGCGCCTCGACCAGCTCGCCCTGCCAGCGGCCCTGCTGGTCCAGCGCCTGGTCGATGGCCTGGCTGTGGCGCCTGGCGTCGCGGCTGCAGGGCAGCTCCAGGGCGTTGCGGGCGATCAGTTCGGCGCGGCCGTAGCCGGTGACATCGCAGAAAGCCTGATTGACCGCCAGCAGCTGGAAGTCGGCATCGAGAATGGCGATCCCCTCGCTGGCTGCCTCGAACACCGTTGCGGCGAGCCGCTGCTGCTCCTCCTGCTCCTTCTGTGCGGTGATGTCACGGCGGGTGCCCAGCATGCGCAGGACCTTGCCCTGGGCATCGGATTCCACCGCCCGCCCACGGTCCTCGATCCAGCACCAGTGGCCCTGGGCGTGACGCACCCGGTACTCGACCCGGTAGTCCTCGGTACGCCCCTTGAGGTGTTCGACCAGCGTGCGCCGCAGCAGCGGCAGGTCATCGGGGTGCAGCCGCGGCTTGAGGTCGGCGCGCACCGAGCGGACCTGCTCGGCATCAAGGCCGAACAGGGCATGCAGTTGTGTGTGATGGACCTCGTCGGTTTCCAGGTTCCAGTCCCACAGCCCCAGCTCGCTGGCCTGCAGGGCCAGGGCCAGGCGCTGCTCGCTCTTGCTCAGGGCCTGGTTGGCCAGGTCCAGCTCATGGCTGCGTTCGGCCACGCGCTGTTCAAGGCCGGCATGGGCCTGGCGCAGGTCGTCCTCGGCCTGACGACGCTGGGCGATTTCGGCGCTGAGCTTGCGGTTCAGACCCTCGCTGTGGCGCTGGGCGCACTGCAGATGCTCGATCAGGGCCTGGTTCTGGAAGCGACGCAGCAGGCCACGCTCGATCAGCCGATTGACCTGCCAGGCCACCACCATCAGCGCCACCAGCAGGATCAGCCCCAGCCATCCCCAGCCACGCTGGTGCCCGGCGTCATAGACGAAGAGAAACGCGATCGGCGGCAGCAGGCACGGCACCGCGAAGCTGAGGAACGCCGGCAGGCTGACCGCGTAGGCGACACTGGCCGACAACGCCGCCGCCCCGAGCAGGCCGAATACCCAGGCCTGCTGCACGAAGTTGTCCGTCGGCGCCAGGGCGATCACCGCACTGGCCAAGGTCAGGCCGCTGAACGCCGAACCGAGCAGGAACATCCGCCGCCAGGCTGGCTTGGCCTGGCGAACCGGTGTCGCCGATTCGAAGGCCGCCACCTGGATCACCCGCAGCACCACCAGTGCCAGCAGCCAGGCCATCCACACACCAACCAGCAGATAGCGCCCAGGGCTCCACAGCAACCAGGCGCTGAGCAGGCCGTTGAGCAGCATGAACAAAGTGGGCAGCAGGGAGCCCTGGTACAGCAGGCGAGTCCGCTCGATCGACAGCTGGGTGGCGAATTGCCTGCGAACGCTCCGTGTCGTCTCCGGCGATGCTCCGATCGCCATGCAATCCTGGGTCATATGGCTGGATTCTTTTGAGTTCTTGTTATGGCTGACCACAAATGTGCAGGGAGAATACACAAGCGTCGCGTCAGACCAAACTGCTCTACGTCATGATTTGGAAAATGTCTCGTCCGTCCAGGTCTGACCGCTCAACCACGCGGCGCTGCCAGCAGCGCCGATGAACGGTAGATGGCCTGTGCGGTGATTTGCAGCGCGGGCGTTTGCCCCTGCCTGCGCGCGGCCATAGAATGCCCGCATGCATAATGACGACCTCTCCCTCCTGCTGAACTCCCTCAACGACGCCCAGCGCCAGGCCGTGGCGGCCTCCGTCGGACGCCAACTGGTGCTGGCCGGCGCCGGCTCGGGCAAGACCCGCGTGCTGGTGCACCGTATCGCCTGGCTGATCCAGGTCGAACAGGCCTCGCCGCACTCGATCCTGTCGGTGACCTTCACCAACAAGGCCGCGGCGGAAATGCGCCAGCGTATCGAGCAACTGCTGGGCATCAACCCGGCCGGCATGTGGGTCGGCACTTTCCACGGCCTGGCCCACCGCCTGTTGCGGGCGCACTGGCAGGAGGCAGGGCTGGCGCAGAACTTCCAGATCCTCGACAGCGACGACCAGCAACGCCTGGTCAAGCGGGTGATCCGCGAAATGGGCCTGGACGAGCAGAAATGGCCGGCACGCCAGGTCCAGTGGTTCATCAACGGCCAGAAGGACGAGGGCCTGCGCCCACGGCATATCCAGGCCAGCGGCGACCTGTTCCTGGCCACCATGCGCGACATCTATGTCGCCTATGAACAGGCTTGCGACCGCGCCGGGGTCATCGACTTCTCCGAGCTGCTGCTGCGCGCCCTCGACCTGTGGCGCGACCACCCGGACCTGCTCAAGCATTACCAGCGCCGCTTCCGCCACCTGCTGGTGGACGAGTTCCAGGACACCAACGCCGTGCAGTACGCCTGGCTGCGCCTGCTGGCCTCCGGTGGCGACAGCCTGATGGCGGTGGGTGACGACGACCAGTCGATCTACGGCTGGCGCGGCGCCAAGATCGAGAACATCCACCAGTACACCGCCGACTTCCCCGACGCCGAGTTGATTCGCCTGGAGCAGAACTACCGTTCCACCGGCGGCATCCTCAAGGCCGCCAACGCGCTGATCGCCAACAACAGCGGACGCCTGGGCAAGGAACTGTGGACCGACATGGGCGAGGGCGAACCGCTCACGCTCTACGCCGCGTACAACGAGCACGACGAAGCGCGCTACGTGGTCGAGACCATCGAAAGTCTCATCAAGCAGGGCAACGCTCGCGACGAGATCGCCATCCTCTACCGTTCCAACGCCCAGTCGCGGGTGCTGGAAGAGGCCCTGCTGCGCGAACGCATCCCCTACCGCATCTATGGCGGTCAGCGCTTCTTCGAACGCGCCGAGATCAAGAACGCCATGGCCTACCTGCGCCTGCTCGAAGGCCGCGGCAACGACGCGGCGCTGGAGCGGGTGATCAACGTGCCTCCACGCGGCATCGGCGAGAAGACCGTCGAGGCCATCCGCGAACACGCCCGTCACAGCCAGCTGTCGATGTGGGACGCCATGTGCCAGCTGCTGGCCGCCAAGGCCCTCAAGGGCCGCGCCGCCAGTGCGCTGGGGGCCTTCATCGAGCTGCTCGAGAACCTCGCCGCCAAGGTGTTGGACATGCCGCTGCACCTGATGACCCAGACCGTCATCGAACAGTCCGGCCTGATCATCTACCACCAGGAAGAAAAGGGCGAGAAAGGCCAGGCCCGGGTGGAAAACCTTGAGGAATTGGTCAGCGCGGCGCGCAACTTCGAGACCAGCGACGACGACGCCGACCTGTCGCCACTGTCGGCGTTCCTCGGCCATGCCTCGCTGGAGGCCGGCGACACCCAGGCCGACGAGCACGAGGACAGCATCCAGCTGATGACCCTGCACAGCGCCAAGGGCCTGGAGTTCCCCTACGTGTTCCTGGTGGGCATGGAGGAAGGCCTGTTCCCGCACAAGATGAGCCTCGAAGAACCCGGCCGCCTCGAAGAAGAACGGCGCCTGGCCTACGTGGGCATCACCCGGGCGATGCGTCAGCTGGTCATGACCTACGCCGAGACCCGCCGCCTGTACGGCAGCGAAACCTACAACAAGGTGTCGCGTTTCGTCCGCGAGATTCCGTCCGGGCTGGTGCAGGAAGTGCGCCTGTCGAATACCGTGAGCCGTCCGTTCGGCGGCGCGAAGACGCCCGCGAGCAGTTTGTTCGCCAATGCCAGCATCCCGCAGACCGCCTTCAGCCTTGGCCAGCGGGTGCAGCATGCGGTGTTCGGCGAAGGCGTGATCCTCAACTTCGAGGGCTCCGGTGCCCAGGCGCGGGTGCAGGTGAACTTCTCCGAAGGCAGCAAATGGCTGATGCTTGGATACGCCAAGCTGGAAGCCATCTGAGCCCAATCGCGGGGCTTGCCCCGCGATGACCTTTCAGACAACGCCCGTCCGCATTCCCGACTATCAGGCAAAAGCTCGAAACATGTTGTCGCTGGCTATGTCTGCTGGTTCATGTGCACCATGACGCGCGTGCAATCCACACAAACGGGAATCCCCAACTTATGCAACGTTTTCTTAGCATCGCTCTGGCGCTCTGCGTCGGCCTGACGCTGAGCCTCGACGCCAACGCCAAGCGCTTCGGTGGCGGCAAGAGCTCGGGCTCCGCGCCTATCCACCAGACCCGCCAGGCAACCCCGACCACCCCTGCCGCCGCCCCGACCGCGCCAGGCCGCGCACCCGCTGCCGCCAGCGGCGCCTCGCGCTGGCTGGGCCCATTGGCCGGCCTCGCCGCCGGTGGCCTGCTGGCCTCCATGTTCATGGGCGACGGCTTCGATGGCATGCAGATCCTCGATTTCCTGATCATGGGCCTGATCGCCTTCCTGGTCTTCCGCTTCATCGCCGCGCGCCGCCGCCAGCAGCAACCGCAACACGCTGCAGCCGGCCATGCCCCGTACCAGCGCGAAGCCCAGCCGCAGGCCGCCCCGCAGTCGATCTTCGGCGGTTCCGCCGCACCGGTTGCCGCGCCTGCGATCAACGCCCCGGCCTGGTTCAACGAAGCCAGCTTCCTGGCCGCCGCCCGTTCGCACTTCCAGTCGCTGCAGCAGCACTGGGACGCCAACGAGATGGACAAGATCGCCGAGTTCGTCACCCCGCAGATGCTCGAGTTCCTCAAGCGTGAACGCGCGGAACAAGGTGAAGGCTTCCAGTCCACCTACATCGACGACCTCGATGTGCAACTGGATGGCGTAGACGACCGCGCCGACCAGACCGACGCCACCCTTACCTTCCGTGGCGTGTCGAAGACTTCGCGCTTCGATCAGGGCGAAGCGTTCAGCGAAAGCTGGCACATGGTTCGCGCCCAGGGCGAAAACCAGCCTTGGCTGCTGGCCGGTATCCGCCAAAACGGTTAACCGTCGCACGTTGCAGAAAAAACCCCGGGCCTGTCCCGGGGTTTTTGCTTTTGCCAGAGCGGCCTACTAGGGTATAACGCGCAGCGTTGTCATAAGGTCAGAGGATGTGAACCGTGGAAGAAGTGATCGAACAACTCCGTGAAGCCAACGAGCCGGTACCGGTGCCGCTGGAACTGCCGGACGAGGATCAGCTGGTCGAAATCGAGGAAGAGCTGTTCATCAACATCCCCTTCGTGTTCAAGGAATACCTGCTGACCGTCAGTGACGTGGTGTACGGCAGCCTCGAGCCGGTGACCGTGACCGACCCGCAATCCCACACCTACCTGCCGGAGGTGGCGGCCAATGCCTGGGACGCCGGCGTGCCCCGCGACCTCATCCCGATCTGCCAGGACGGAGACGATTTCTACTGCGTCGAAGAGGACGGCACCGTGGTGCTGTGGTCCGGTGAAGAGGAAATCGTCACCGAGGAAAGCTGGGAATCGGTCTGGCACTGGGCGCGGGATGTCTGGCTGGAAAGCTGAATGAGAAATACCCGCACAAAGTGATGGCTTATAGCTACCAATCACTCGTAGAATCGCCAGGCTCTCTGCGCCTGGCGACACTGCTACCGCTCCATCCCCTCGGACGACGGTGAAATCTTGCGCAGAAAGCGTTATCCGCTCCCTCAGTGCGAATGATCGCGGCTGTTCTCCAGCGTCTCCAGCAACGCCACCTGCATTCGCGTATGCACACGGATCAGCCAGCGCCACAGCAGCGCCACCACCACCGCCGCCACTACCGCGATGATCAGCAGCAGTTCGCTGGTGGGCAGAATGCTCGCCGACAAGGCTGACAGCAGCAGGAAGATCACCAGCAGTGACAGCAGCGGAATCACCTCGGCGATCACCCGTCTTACGCGCTGGGTATGTCGCCCCGCCATCTCCGGCTTGACGCCCATCTCTGCCAGCAGCATCGACAGCGCCTTGAGCTTGCGGTACGCGGCAATCAGGAACGGCAACGACAGCAGCAGCGCCGCGCCCCAGATCAGCGCCTTCTGCTGACCGGCGTCCGTCACCCATTCGCTGAGCCAGACGCCGATACGCCCGGCGAAATAGCCGCCACTGAAGAAGATCGCGATCACCAGTGCCAGGTTGACCCCAACCTGCAACAGGATGCGCCGGATCATCGCCGCCAGCATGGCCCCCTCGCCTTGGGGCTGGATGCTACGCAACCACTCGCCGTACAGCGAAAGCACCCGTGCCAGGCGACTGGGTACCACCTTGCCCAGCTTGATCGACAACGGGTCGGCAGCGCGGATCAGGTAGGGCGTGAGCAGGGTGGTGATGGCCGATACCGCCACCGCTACCGGGTAGAGGAAGTCGCTGGTGACCTGCAGGGTCATGCCCAGGGCAGCGATGATGAAGGAGAATTCGCCGATCTGCGAAAGCCCCATCCCCACACGCAGCGAAGTGCGTCCGTCATTGCCGGCAATGAACGCCCCCATGCCGCAGGAAAGCATCTTGCCCAGCACCACCGCCAGGGTAATGACCACGATCGGCCAGGCGTATTCGAGCAGGATCGACGGGTCGATCATCAGGCCGATGGCCACGAAAAAGATGGCACTGAACAAGTCGCGCACCGGCTCGATCAGGCGCTCGATCTTCAGCAGCTCGCGCGACTCGGCCATGATTGCGCCGATCAGGAAGGCACCCAACACCATGCTGTACTCGAGCTTGACCACCAGCAGGCAGAAGCCGAAACACAGGCCCAGCACGGTAATCAGCAGCATTTCGTTGCTTTCGAACTTGGCCACATAGGCCAGCAGCCGCGGCACCAGCAGGATGCCGATGACCAGCGCGACGATCATGAACAGCGACAACTTGCCCACGGTCGAGAACACCTCGCCGGAGCTCACCGTGCCGCTGACGGCGATGCCCGACAGCAGCGCGATGATACCGATGCCGAGAATATCCTCGACGATCAGCACGCCGAAGATCAGTTGGGCAAAGCGCTCGTTCTTCATCTTCAAGTCGTTGAGCGCCTTGACGATGATTGTGGTCGAGGAAATCGCCAGGATCGCCCCGAGGAACAGCGAATCCATGGTGTTCCAGCCGAACCAGCGGCCGATCTCGAAACCGATCCAGATCATCAGGACGATTTCCAGGAAGGCGGCGATGAACGCCGTGGCGCCGACCTTGAACAGCTTGCGCAGGCTGAACTCCAGGCCCAGGCAGAACATCAGGAAGATCACTCCCAGTTCGGCCAGGGTCTTGATGGTGTCTTCGTCGTGGATCAGCCCGAACGGCGGCGTGTGCGGCCCGATGATGAAGCCAGCGACGATGTAGCCCAGCACCACGGGCTGCTTGAGGCGATGAAAGAGAATGGTGACCACCCCGGCAACCAGCATGATCACCGCCAGATCCTGGATGAAGCTGATGGCATGCATGGCGTGTTACTCCTTGTTTTCGATGCTGGGGGCGAACCGCTCCTCTGCCGGGAAGACCCTGGGCGCGGAGCAGGCACATACTGTTGTGATTGACGCGAAAGCCCACGTTGCATGGGCGTCGTCAGGTTAACATCGCGCCTTGCCGCAAATTGCCAATGCAATATGCAGAAACAGATCGGCAGATTCGACACCGCCGATGGCAATATTGGCGTGACGATGGAGCGTCAGCCGACGTCCCGTACCAGGATGGGAAACCTCAAAGAGGGGAAACAGAAGTGTCTGCAGATACCCGCCCCGATACCGTGCAAATTCACCGTGAGCTCTCTATGGAACCTGGAAACGCCCAGCTGACCATGACCGTCCTGATGACACCGGACATGGCCAACTTCTCTGGCAACGTACACGGCGGCACCCTGCTCAAGTACCTCGACGAAGTCGCCTATGCCTGCGCCAGCCGCTATGCCGGCACCTACGTTGTGACCCTGTCGGTGGACCAGGTGATCTTCCGCGAACCTGTGCACGTCGGCGAACTGGTGACCTTCCTGGCCTCGGTCAACTACACCGGCAATACCTCGATGGAGGTGGGCATCAAGGTTGTCACCGAGAACATCCGCGAGCGTTCGGTACGCCACTCCAACAGCTGCTTCTTCACCATGGTGGCTGTCGACGATGACCGGCGCCCGGTGAAGGTGCCGCCGCGCCAGCCACAGAGCAGCGAAGAGAAGCGCCGCTTCCTGCAGGGCCAGCAGCGCCGGCAGATCCGCCAGGAGCTGGAGCAGCGCTACCAGAACCTCAAGGCCGACGCCATCTAGTACAACAGGCGCTGCGCCTCGAAGCGTACCCGTGGGTGGGCGATGCGATCCTGGGCCCGCACTAGCTGCAGTTCATAGCTGGCGCAGGCCTGGGTTTCCAGCAACACCTCATGCACGGCGGCGGCGGTGAACTCGAAGGCTTGCAGCCAGTTGTCGCCAAGCAGCACCCGGGCGAGGAACAACCCTGACGTCAGGTCGCCCACCCCTACCGGCTGACGGGGGAACGCCAACAACGGCCGACGCAGGTGCCAGCTGGCTTCGCGGGTCACCAGGAGCATCTCGAAGGCATCGTCCGCGCGCTGTGGATAATTCAGGTGCTTGACCAGCACCACCTGCGGCCCACGCTCCAGCAACCCACGCGCCATGCCCACGCAATCCTCCAGCGACTGCGCGCGACGGCCACAGAAACTGTCCAGCTCGAGCTGATTGGGGCACAGGATATCGGCCTTGGCCACGGCCTGCTCGAGCAGGAACTCACTGACCTCGGCCGGCACGATGCAACCTTTCTCGGCATGGCCCATGACCGGGTCGCACAGGTACAAAGCCCTGGGATTGACCGCCTTGATCCGCTCGACGCCAGCCAGGATCGCCCGCCCCTGCTCGGCACTGCCCAGGTAACCCGACAGCACCGCATCGCAGTGGCCCAATTCGCCGATATTGGAAATGCCTTCCACCAACGCGGGAATTTGCGCAGGCGCAAGCACTTCCCCCGCCCACTGGCCATACTGAGTGTGGTTGGAGAACTGCACCGTGTTCAGTGGCCAGACGTTGACCCCGACCCGCTGCATGGGAAACACCGCGGCGCTGTTGCCGGCGTGTCCAAAGACCACGTGGGACTGAATGGCGAGCAGGTGCGGTGTACGTTTCATGCAGGGCGCTTCCGAAACTGTGTGAAGAAATGTGCGGCCCGCAGTATGAACCTGATTGCCATCTGTACGACAGGCCAGAGACGCAGTTAAGCTGGATCGACCTGTCTGGAGCTTACGCAAATGCTGACCCTGGAAAACCTTTTCGTCCTGATGCTGGTGGCGACCGCAGGCGCCTGGCTGTGGCACAACCACGGGCTTCGCGAGAAGGCCCTGGCTCGGGTCAAGCAGCATTGCGCCAAGCTCGACCTGGAACTGCTCGACGACGCCGTGGCGCTCAAACGCATCGCCTTCGTGCGCGACGCCAATGGCCGAAAGCGCCTGGCGCGCATCTACAACTTCGAGTTCACCGTCACCGGCGAACAACGCCACCCAGGCACCGTCACCCAGTTCGGCGCCCATACCATGCAGATCGAACTTGCACCTTACCCGTTCGAGATCAAGACCCCGCCACGCACCGACAACGTCATCGAAATGCAGCAATGGCGCCAGGAACATAACCGCTGGCGCAATTGATCAGCCAGCAAGGTAACTGCTGGCAATGGCTGCCTGGAGCACCTGCACCGGTTGTGGCTGATCGAAGATCAGCTCGATGCGCGAGTCCCTGCGCCATTCGCTGGGGCGCCATTCCAGCGGCCCACCTTCCAGTCCATTGAATGACCGCCACCCATCCATGCTGTGGATAACTCCCTTCGCCCGACGCCACGGCCACTGCTTGAGCACACCACGCAGCACCCTCTCGTCAAAACTCAGATCCGGATGCCAGCGCCAACCGACACTCCAGTCCTCCTGCGCCTGCCGAGACTGGCAGATAGGCTGCCGCGCATCCGTCCACAGCGCGGGCCGTGAGTGTGAGTCATTATCCACAGGCAGGCTGGAAAGATCGGATTGACCTTTTGCGGCAGTGAGAGAAACAGGCAGCTCAGCGAACGGTAACGCGCCATGGTCTGCCCAGACCACTGGAACGCCGGGTAACGTTGCAGTTATCAACAAGCGGGCAGTGTCGTCCACAGCCCCCGCCTTGTTGATCAACACTAACCCAGCCTTCGCCAATGCCACGCGCTGTGGCTCGGGCAAAGTATCGCCCCGGGATAGCGCGGCGGCATCCAGCACCATCAACAGTGGCTGGACCGACAGGACACCGGTCCAAGGCGCCCGCCCCAGTTGCTCCAGCAATTCGAGTGGGTGACCGAGGCCGGACGGTTCGATGAACAGGCGATCCGGGCGCGCCTTGCGCAGCAGGCGGCCGAGCCCCACCTGGAACGGTGCGCCATTGACGCAGCACAGACAGCCTCCCGCCACCTCTCCGATGGCGATGCCCGCCTCATCACGGCTGAGCAAGGCGGCATCCAGGCCGATCTGGCCAAATTCGTTGACCAGCACGGCCCAACGCTCACCAGCCGGTCGTTGCTCCAGCAAGTGACGGATCAGGCTGGTCTTGCCGGCACCTAGCGGGCCGGCGATCACATGGGTGGGGATGTTCTGCAACATGGCTCGGTATCGCAAGGGCTTGATGGCAGTCTATACCGGGGCGTCCGGCAATTCATGCCAACCAGTCCAGGCTCAACAGCAAGCGACGTTCCCCGGCGGGTGTTTGCGGGGACCGGTGGACCAAGCCCGCGCCCTCGTTGCCCAGCCACTTCTCGCCCTTGAGCAGGGCTACCTCTCCCGCCACCAATCGCTGGACGTTATCCACAGGCGGCGGCGCCAGCTGCAACCGGGCACGGTCGATGGCTCCCTCTGGCAGCCATTCGCTACCTGCGCCGGCGTAGGTACTGAGCAGGCGCAATGGCACATGGTCCACATGCATGCGCGGGCACATCGCCCCCTCAAGCACCCGCAGCCGCACTCCCAGGCGCCGAGCACCCAGCAGGCAGGTATAGGCCGCCACCAGCCAGGCCACATCGGCGACGAAGCCATCGTAGCCATGCAGATCGGCGGTTTCTCTGAGCAGCCCGGGCAACGCTGGCGGCTGGCGTTCATCCACCTCGATCACGCGCTCATCGGCCAATGGCTGGCCCAGGCTCAGCACCAGGTTGGCGAAGTCTTCGACCTGGGCCGGCAGGCGGCGCTGCCAGACCGCGAGGTTGACCCCATCCTGGAGAATCTCCGTCATCACCTGGGGTGACTCACCGAAGACCTGGCGGATATCCACAGTCATGCCGCAGCGTCCTCATGCCACGCACCAAACGGGTCCGGCAGGCGCAGCCAGCCCATCGGCCCCAACTCCATTTCCTCGTCATCGAGCAGGCAGGCTTCCAGCTCTGTGGATAACCGAACAAAGTCGATGTTCTGCCCGATGAACACCAGTTCCTGCCGGCAGTCGCCCGCTTCCGCGGACCACTGCTTGAGGATCGCCGCAGTGTTCTCTTCATCCTGCGGCCATTGCTCGCGCGGCACGAAACGCCACCAACGACCAGCCAGGCCATGGCGCATCATGCCCCCGGCCTGCGACCAGCTGCCGGCCTCCTGGAACTTGCTGGCCAGCCAGAAGAACCCTTTGGAGCGCAGCAAGCGGCCGTTGCTCCAGGGCTTGTGGATAAAGTCGAAGAAACGCTGCGGATGGAATGGCCGGCGCGCCTGCCAGGTGGTCGCGGCGATGCCGTATTCCTCGGTTTCCGGCACATGTTCGCCACGCAGCTCCTGCAGCCAGCCCGGCGCCTGCGCGGCCTGGTCGAAATCGAACAGGCCGGTATCGAGGATGCGCGCCAAAGGCACCTGGCCCATCACCATCGGCACGATCTGCGCCCGCGCATTGAGGCTGCGCAGGATGGCGGTCAATTCTTCGCGCTCATGCTGGCTGATCAGGTCGATCTTGCTCAGCAGCAACACGTCGGCGAATTCGACTTGCTCGATCAGCAAGTCACTGATCGAACGTTCGTCACCTTCGCCCAAGGTCTCGCCCCGACTGGCCAGGCTTTCGGCTGCCTGATAATCGCGAAGGAAGTTCAGCCCATCGACAACGGTGACCATGGTGTCGAGGCGCGCCATGTCGGAGAGGCTACGGCCCTGCTCATCGCGAAAGGTGAACGTCTCGGCGACCGGCAGCGGCTCTGATATACCCGTGGACTCGATCAGCAGGTAATCGAAGCGACCCTCGCCCGCCAACCGGGCCACCTCCTCCAGCAGATCTTCACGCAGTGTGCAGCAGATGCAGCCGTTGCTCATCTCAACCAGCTTTTCCTCAGCGCGGTTGAGGCTGACATTGCGTTGCACCTCACTGGCATCGATGTTGATTTCACTCATGTCATTGACGATCACAGCCACGCGCAGGTTGTCGCGGTTACGCAGGACATGGTTGAGCAACGTGCTCTTGCCGGCACCCAGGAAGCCGGACAGCACGGTGACAGGAAGACGGTTGGGCATGACGAACCTCATCGGGCAGGCGCATTCGAAACGATGCATTGCATAATGTTATATTATAACAATACAATTTCGCCAAGCCGTATCGCCGAACGGTTGTCTGGAGAGCGTCATGAAACTACCTGGCGTCATCGCCCTGCTGCTGCTCGTTCATCCAGAGCAGCTCTTTGCCATGCCCACTACCGACCTTGCACGGTGTACCCGCAGCGCAACCTTGCTGGCCTGCCAGGACAGCAAGGGCAACTACTACAGCGTGCGAACCGAGGGCAGCACCTTTTACTTGCGCGGGTATGAAGTTGCGAGCAAGCGGCTGTGGGCACAAACCAACAGCCGCCACGGCGCATTGACGTTTTTTACCGGCCTGGCCAGCGACGGCGAGGCTTGGGTCGGCTACAGCCGGCGTATTGGCTGGACCACGCTGAATCGTGTTTCCAGCTCCAGCGGCCAACGCTTCAACCTGCATTGCAGCCTCATCGGCGGTTGCCAGTGACTTTAACCGTTCAGGATCTCTTCCATGACCAGCCTATCCCTTCCCGATGTCGCCGCCCAAAGCAACCAACAGGCACTGCCGCTGGACTGGGTGGGTATGAGTGGTATCGCCGTCGCGCTGCAACTCGACGGACGCACCGTCACCGCATTTGCCGATGCCGGAGTGAGCCTCGACGATGGTGCTTCACGCGGCATCCACATGTCCCGGCTGTACCTGGCATTGGAGGCGCTGGAGCAACAGCCCCTTTCACCCCCGCTACTACGCCAGATACTGCGGGCATTTCTGCTTAGCCACACCGGCCTGTCCAACAATGCTTACCTGCGGCTGACCTTTGATCATCTGCTCAAACGGTCGGCATTGATCAGCCCGTTGGCTGGCTGGAAGCGCTACCCGGTGACCGTGGATGCAAAGCTGGAATATGAAATGTTCCACGTGGAACTATCAGTGAATGTGCCCTACTCGTCGACGTGCCCATGCTCGGCAGCACTTGCAAGGCAGTTGATCCAGGAGCAGTTCGACAGGGACTTCGCCCACCGGCCACTGGATCGGCGCGGCATTCGCCAATGGCTGGGCAGCAGTGACGGGATCGTCGCGACGCCCCATAGCCAACGGAGCATGGCCAGGCTTCAGGTACGCCTTGCAGGGGAAGCGCTGAATCTGACAGGGCTGATCGACGCGGCGGAAGCCGCGCTGGGCACCGCAGTGCAGACCGCCGTGAAGCGCGCCGACGAGCAGGCTTTTGCCCTGGCCAATGGACAGAACCTGATGTTCTGCGAGGATGCTGCCCGGCGCCTGCACCTGGCATTGATGCAGATTGAGGAGGCGTCGGGGTTCAGCGTGCGCGTGGAACATGCAGAGAGCCTGCATGCCCACGACGCGGTTGCGGTTACTCAACATCGGTGGTGAGCGCTACTTCAACTGCGTGGCTTCACTGTTCCACAGTCGTTGCCCAGCCAGACCGCCCGGGTGTCCATGCTGCCCTGTTGCTGAACACCGGAGGCATTGAACGTGCCGTTGACCTTGGTCAGGAACTCACGGTCGCTGAGGAAGGTGGCCTGGCCGGTACCCTGGGCTTTCGGGCAGCTGAACTGGAACTTCCAGACATTGCCATTACGCTCGGTGATCTTCTGCGTGCAGCCCGATTGCGGGTCCTGCAGGGGGATGTCATTGGTCTTTACCTGCTCGGCGGTCAGGCACGAGCGCACACCCTTGCCGCCCACGGTGATGCCCTGCTTGGCCAGGGCACCTTCCATCATCGCCCGTTGCTCAGGCGGCAGGTTCTTCAACTGGCCGAGCATGAACTCCATGTCTGGCAACGGCTTGCCATCGACCTGCATATTGCTGGTGGTCAGCTCCCACAAGCCGGGTTGCAACATCTGCGCTTGGACCAGCGGGCTACCCAACCCCAGTGCCAGGGCGAGCAATGGCAGACGAATCTTCATGGATGAAAGCTCCTCGAAATACCGGCTCCGGCCGGACTGAGCCTTTAGACGTCGAATTCGCCTGTGGGTTGCAGTGGCCCCCTCGAACGTGGTCTGTTAGCAGCAGTACTCTCGGCAAGCAGGATGCGTATGGATTACCACAGCCCCTACTTTTTCGGTTACGTGCTCGGTCTGATTCACCTGCTCGGCCTGGCCGCCGCGCTGCATGCGGTGTTCACCGTGCGCACCGCCCAAGGTGCGATCGCCTGGGCCATGTCGCTGCTGTTCATCCCCTACCTCACCCTCATCCCCTACCTGGTGTTCGGCGCCCGCTCCTTCTATGCGTACATCCAGGCACGGCGCCAAGCCAACCAGGAAATGCATGTGGCCATGGCCAACCTGAACTGGCGCCCATGGGTGGAGGAAGCGCTGACCGCCCGCGAGTCGGACAGTTATGCCGCCCTGCGCGCCATGCCCAAGCTCGGGCGTATGCCGTGCCTTGCCAACAACGAAGTGAAACTGCTGATCGATGGCTCAGCCACATTCGAGGCGATCTTCTCGGCCATCCGCATGGCGCGGGACACCGTGCTGGTGCAGTTCTTCATCATCCACGACGATGCCCTGGGCAAGGAGCTGCAGCAGCTATTGCTGCGCAAGGCCGCCGAAGGTGTCCGGGTTTTCGTGCTCTACGACCGCGTCGGCAGCCACGCGCTGCCGGCCAGTTACAGCCAGGTGCTGCGTGACGGCGGCGTGCAGATCGAAGCGTTCGCCACACGCCGTGGCTGGTTCAACCGTTTCCAGGTCAACTTTCGCAATCATCGCAAGATCGTGGTGGTCGATGGCTTGCAGGGTTTTCTCGGTGGGCACAACGTGGGCGACGAATACCTCGGGGCACACCCCAAGCTCTCGCCGTGGCGCGATACCCACGTGCAGATAAGCGGCCCGGTACTGGCCTGCCTGCAGGAGTCCTTTGCCGAGGACTGGTACTGGGCCACGCGCCAGCTACCACCGCTGATCCTGCCTGATGCCTACCCCGAAGATGGCGTACTGTGCCAGGCACTGGCCAGCGGCCCGGCCGACCCCCAGGAAACCTGCGCGCTGTTCTTCCTTGAGGCTATTCACTCGGCAAGCAGCCGGGTATGGATCACCAGCCCCTACTTCATTCCCGACGAAGCCATCTTCGCCGCCCTGCGCCTGGCGGTACTGAGGGGCGTCGATGTGCGCATCCTGATTCCCTCACGCCCCGACCACCGCATCGTCTACGCCGCCTCCAGCCTATTCGCCTTCGAAGCGGTGCGCGCCGGGGTGCGCATGTTCCGCTATCAACCGGGGTTCCTGCACCAGAAAGTCGTGCTGGTGGACGACGAGGTCAGCGCCATCGGCAGCGCCAATCTCGACAATCGTTCGTTCCGCCTGAATTTCGAGATCACTTTGCTCACGGTGGATCGTGCCTTTGCCGATCAAGTCGAGCTCATGCTGATGAATGATTTCGAGCAGGCCAGGGAGATCACCGCTGAAGACAGCCGCGACACCCATCGTCTGCAACAGCTGGGGATGCGCATCGCACGCCTGATTTCACCGATCCTGTAGCGCGCAGCGGCGTGCCGGACGAGCACGCCGCTGTACAGGTCAGCGATACAGGTCCTCACGGGTCCATGGCAGGTCGTGGTGACCGTCGGTGTAAGGCTTCACTGCAAGAATCTGATGGAGGTTGATCCAGCCCTTGGTGAAGGCGTAGGCACAACCGGCCAGGTACAGGCGCCAGATACGCAAGGTCTTCTCCGGCACCAGCGCGGCGGCGCGATGCAGCTGGTTCTCGAGGTTCTCGCTCCAGTGGTTGAGGGTCTTGGCGTAGTGCAGGCGCAGGCTCTCGATGTCGACCACCTCCAGGCCCGCTTCGCAAATCCGTGCAGTGATCATCGAGATATGCGGCAGCTCGCCATGGGGGAACACGTAACGGTCGATGAAGTCGCCCGCGCCTCGGCCGACGGGGCGGCCATCGACATGCTTGGCCGTGATGCCATGGTTCATCACCAGGCCACCTTCGCGCACGGCACCGAACAGCCGTTGGCAGTAAAGCTCGAGGTTGGCGTGGCCGACATGCTCGAACATGCCGACGCTGACCACCTTGTCGAAGCGACCATCCTGGGGCAGGTCACGGTAGTCGAGGATCTGCAGGTCGACCTTGTCAGCCAGGCCCTCCTCCTTGACCCGCTGGCGGCCCAGCTTCAGCTGCTCCTTGCTCAGGGTGATGCCAAACACCTTGGCGCCATACTCACGGGCGGCGAAGCGCGCCAGCCCGCCCCAGCCACAACCGACATCCAGCAGATAATCGCCAGCCTGCAGGCGCAGTTTGCGGCACAGATGGTCGAACTTGTCCTGCTGAGCCTGGGCCAGGGTGTTATCCGGCTCCTTGAAATAAGCACAGGAATAGACCATGTCCGGGTCGAGCCACAGTTGGTAGAACTCGTTGGACAAGTCGTAGTGATAGGAAATGGCTTCGGCATCGGTGGTCTTGTCATGAGCAGTGCGTGCCGGCAATGCCTCATCTTCATCCTGCAGCAAGGCATCGCTGAGTTCGTCGCAAACCCGGATGACTTCGCCGATATCACCTTCCAGCTCCAGCTTGCCCTCGACGAAGGCTGATCCCAGCTCGTTGAGGTTGGGATGGGTGAGCTGGGTAATGAGCTGGGGTTCCTTGACCACGATGGTGACTTGCGGGCTCGGCCCCAGATCGAACTGGTTGCCGTCCCACAGCTTGACGCGCAAAGGTAAGTGCAAGCTCTGCAACGCAGGTGGAAGTTGCGCAAGCATTCATGACCCTCCCTTTCGTTGATACGGGACGCCACGCCTTAATGTGTCGGACGTCACCGCATCAGGGTAGTTCATTCGTACGAAGTTTCCGGTAATCACGACCATAGTCTAGAACTATCTGGCGCAGCCTATTCAGCGGATTGTATACAATCTTCCTCACTCAGATTAACCTTGTGCCCTCTTCGCTTCCTCACACTCTCGGAGTAACGAAACCCATGAAATCCTATGACGTGGTGATCATCGGCGGCGGCCCCGGCGGCTACAACGCAGCGATCCGCGCGGGCCAGCTGGGCCTGAGCGTGGCCTGTGTCGAGGGTCGCTCGACCTTGGGCGGCACCTGCCTGAATGTCGGTTGCATGCCTTCCAAGGCATTGCTGCACGCTTCCGAGTTGTATGAGGCAGCCAGTGGCGATGAGTTCGCCCATCTGGGGATCGAGGTCAAGCCGACCCTCAACCTGGGCCAGATGATGAAGCAGAAAGATGAAAGCGTGACTGGCCTGACCAAGGGCATCGAATACCTGTTCCGCAAGAACAAGGTCGACTGGGTCAAGGGCTGGGGCCGCCTGGACGGGGTTGGCAAGGTGATCGTCAAGGCCGAGGACGGCAGCGAAACCACCCTGCAGGCCAAGGACATCGTCATTGCCACCGGCTCGGAGCCCACGCCGCTGCCCGGCGTGACCATCGATAATCAGCGCATCATCGACTCCACCGGTGCCCTGTCGCTGCCCCAGGTTCCCAAACACCTGATCGTCATCGGCGCCGGGGTGATCGGCCTGGAGCTGGGTTCAGTATGGCGTCGCCTGGGTGCCGAAGTGACGGTGATCGAATACTTGGACCGCATCTGCCCTGGCACCGACGAAGAAACCGCCAAGACCCTGCAGAAAGCCCTGGCCAAGCAAGGCATGACCTTCAAGCTGGGCAGCAAGGTGACCCAGGCCACGGCCGCGGCCGACGGCGTCACACTGACCCTGGAACCCGCCGCCGGTGGTACCACCGAAACCCTGCAGGCCGACTACGTGCTGGTAGCCATCGGTCGCCGTCCTTATACCCAGGGCCTGAACCTGGAAAGCGCAGGGCTGCAAACCGACAAGCGCGGCATGCTCGCCAACGACCATCATCGCAGCGCGGTGCCAGGCATCTGGGTGATCGGCGACGTCACCTCCGGCCCGATGCTGGCGCACAAGGCCGAAGACGAAGCGGTGTCGTGCATCGAGCGCATCGCCGGCAAGGCCCATGAGGTCAACTACAACCTCATCCCGGGCGTCATCTATACCCGCCCGGAACTGGCCAGCGTCGGCAAGACCGAAGAGCAGCTCAAGGCCGAAGGCCGTGCCTACAAGGTCGGCAAGTTCCCCTTCACCGCCAACAGCCGCGCCAAGATCAACCATGAGACCGAGGGCTTCGCCAAGGTCATCGCCGATGCCGAGACCGATGAGGTGCTGGGCGTGCACCTGGTCGGCCCAAGCGTGAGCGAGATGATCGGCGAGTTCTGCGTGGCAATGGAGTTCTCGGCCTCGGCCGAGGACATCGCCCTCACCTGCCACCCGCACCCGACCCGCTCCGAAGCCCTGCGCCAGGCGGCGATGAATGTGCAAGGGATGGCGATGCAGATCTGACTGGACCTTTCAGCACCGCCCGTGGGAGCGGGCTTGCCCCGCGATTGCGTCATGCCTGTCAACGCGATCGCGGGGCAAAGCCCACCTAGCCATGAGCCCGCTGTTTATCCCCGGCGCTGTGGAAGCGCGACGCCAGGAACGGCGTGATATCCAGCGGCAGCGCCTCATTGTGGACAACCTTGTCCAGCAACACGCCAGTAATCGCCGAGGTCAGAATCCCGGTACGGAAATGTCCACAGGCGTTGAAATACCCTTGGACATTATCCACAGGCCCCAGAATCGGCAGCTCGTCCGGTGACCCAGGCCGCAGGCCGGCCCAGGTGCGCTTGAGGTTCACCTGCGCCAGCTGTGGCACGCAGCGGATCGCCCCCTGCACCAAGCCGTTGATCTCCGGGAAGGTATTGGTGACATCAAAGCCCTTCTCCTCGGTGGTACTGCCGATCAGGATCTCGCCGTTGTCCTTCTGTGCCATGTAGCAATCGCTGGTGGTGATGCAGCCATCGAGCAGCTTGGGCAGACGCTCGGTCAGCACGATCTGGCCTTTCACCGGCTTGACCGGAATGCTCTCCCCGGTCGCCCACTCGCTCAGTTCCGCCGCCCAGGCGCCAGCGGCATTGATCAATGTACCGCAATGGAACTCACCGGCTTCGGCGGTGCGCACGCCCTTGATCCGTGAACCTTCATGCAGCACGCCGGTGATGTTCACGTTCGGATACAGGTCGACGCCGTTCTGCCGCGCCGCCTCCATGAACGCATCGCCCAGGCGGAACGGGCTGACCTGGTGATCACAGAGAAACTCCAGCGCGCCATTGGCCTTGAGCGTCACCGCCGGCTCCGAAGCGCGCAGCGCGTCGCGGTCGAGCCAGCGCACCTGGTCGGCCAGGTGCGGGATCTGTTTGACGATGTGCTCGGCGTACAGCTGGTCCTCTTCATCCTGGATGATGTACTTGAGCCCGGTGCGCTCGAACTTGAAGTCCATGCCGTGGCGTTCGATCAGTTCCTGGTGCAGCTGTGGATAAATCGCATTGGACTGCAAGGCGAAGTCGAAGAAGCATTCCGGCAGGATGTGCGGTGTGCTCGAATCGACCACCACCGCCGCGCCATTGGCCTCGCGCTTGCTGCGCGAGGACATCATGCGGAAGAAGATCACCCCGCAGCCCAGCCCCACCGATTCGCCGATGGCCCACAGGCCGCCGGCCGAGGCGCGAGTGGCATTGCCCGGGCGCTTGCAGTCGATCAGGGCGATCTTCAGGTTGCTGCGCTTGGACAGCTGGTAGGCGCAGGACGCGCCGATCACTCCACCACCGGCGATGATGATGTCGTAGTGCTTGTTCATGTTCAGGCCTCCGTGCCGAGTTGTTCGAATGCGGAAAACGGGATCGGGTCCACCGGGAAGCGCGGGCGCAGCCAACCCACGTCCTTGCGCCCGGTGGCGCTGCGCAGACGGTCGCTGCAGTAACCGACGCACATGCGCCCCTGGCAGTCGCCCATGCTCACCCGGGTGCGCATCTTCAGGCTGGCCATGTCTTGCACACCCTGCTCCAGGGCCAGATCGATCTGCTCGCGAGTCACGTGTTCGCAACGGCAGATCACCGTGTCGGCCTGTGGCAGTGCCACCTGCGCGGCGCCACGGGCGGTGTAGCGCTCAACCCCGGAACGGAAGCGCTTGATCGCCGCCAGCTTGCCCAGGTAGCGCTCACGGCGCTCGATCGCCTGCTCGGCATCGAGCTTGCCCATCTGCTGGAGCATCGAAACCGCGGCGATGCGCCCGGTCAGCATGGCCGCCTCACCACCGCGGATCCCGGCCATGTCGCCCGCCAGGTGAATGTTCGGCTGGCTGCTTTGCTGCCACACGTTGCATTCGGCGCGCAGGTAGCCGTCCTCGCTGAAACCATGGGCCAGGCCCAGTTGCTGGCTGAGCTGGGTACGCGGGATGAAGCCATAGCCCACTGCCAGGGTGCGCACCTGCTCGCGCTGGACACGGCTCATGTCCGGTTGCCAGTCCTGGGTGTAGGGCGCGACCTCGACTTCCTGCAGCTCGCCCTCCCCCGTGGCGCCCACCACGCCCCAGCCGTAGTGCATGGGGATGCCGTTGAGCTTCATGTAGGCGAGCATGCTCAGGCCATCGAGGAACAGCTGTGGCTTGTTCATCAGCGCCAGGCTTTCCTTGGCGATGCGGTTGAACGAGCAGGCCTCGTACACCCCCGCCACCTTGGCACCGGCGGCGTGCAGCTGGCAGGCGACCAGTGGCAGCAAAGGCCCGGTGCCCGCAATCAGGGTACTGCCCAGTGGCTTGACCACACCGCTCTTGATCTGCAGTTGCAAACCACCGAGCAGGATCACGCCCGGCAAGGTCCAGCCAGGGAACGGCACGTTGCGTTCATGGCAACCGGCGGCCAGCAGCAGGTGGGAATAGTCGATCTCGTGCAGGCGCTCGTCGCCATCGAGGACCATCAGTCGCTGCTCGTCACCGCCCACCACGCGATGGTTCAGTCGCAGGTCGATGCGCTCGGCGCAGGCGGCGAAATCTTCGTGCAGCTTGGTCAGGGCCTTGGTGTAGCGCGGGCCCAGGTAGCCCAGGTCGACGCCGGCGCGCAACGGGCCACGATAGACCACGCCACCGGGGCGCGAGGCTTCGTCGAACAGCAGGCAATCCACGCCATGTTCGGCCAGCTCGATGGCCGCGCCCATGCCGGCCGAGCCGCCACCGACGATCACAGGACGAAGGCTCATGGATGGGCCTCCTCGTGCACGCGGTTGACCTCGGTCTCGATGCGCATGCCCGGTTTGACGATGGTCTGGCAGGCGCGACGCTTGGGACGCCCGTCGATCTGCACCAGGCAGCAATGGCAGATACCCATACCGCAGTAGGCGCCGCTGAGCTGACCATGATCGTTTCGCGCCAGCTGGCGCAGGCCAACGGCGTTGAGCACGCTGAGTACGGTTTCACCGGCACTGGCGACTGCGGGCAACCCATTGACCAGGAGAGTCATTTCATTACCTTCCAATGGCTGGATATCGTGCTTTCGTTGCAGCGTCTGCATTTCCTGTCGTCCTTGATGACTGATGGGTCGGGGGACGTTAGGGCAAACTCAGGGAGAAAACATTGATCCATGCCAGACGCTGGTTGTAGAAACGTCCTACAACGACAAACTGCTACGGATTTCACATTGCGCCGAAAATGCTTCCCTGCAGAACTTAAAAGCCCCCGCGAATGCAGGGGCCTTTTTGACTACAAAGCACTGAGACCTTAGTGTCAGAACGCCCAATCCAGGGTCAGGCCGACCCCGTGGCTCTTGTCGCGACTACCCAGCAATCCGTTGTAGTCCAGGTTGACCCGGGCCTCGCGGCTCAGGGCGATCCCCACCCGTGCACCGACCACCGCCGCATCACGATCCAGTGACAGCGCCTGAACCTTGTAGGTATCGCCCTGGCCCGCGAACGCCAGGTGCTGGTCGGCCCCGGTGGAGCTCAGGTTGTGCTGCCAGCCCAGGGTAGCGGCAAGCTCGACCGCCTGGCCGCTGGACAACTGCAGTTGCTTGCCGGCCCGCATGCCCAAGGTCGAGAGCCAGGCATCGCGGTTATCCTGCCCCCCCTTGAGCGCGGCAGCGCCGCCATGCTCCCTGAAGCTGTCGCTGGCGATATGCACGTAGGCCAGATTGGCGAACGGCTCCAGCGCCACGCTCGGCAGTTCGACCTTCCAGGCCGCCTCGCCGAACACCTGGGTGCTCTGGGCATCGCGCTTGCTCTTCTGACGATCGCTGACCTCGTTGTACTGCAATTCGCGCTTGGTCTCGATACGGTGCCAGCTGTGGCTGGCGCCCACGCTCAGGCGCAGCTGCTCCAGTTCCTTGCCGGCATAGGCGCCCAAGTGGTAGCTGTCGACGCTGGCCGAGGAATGACGGCCATCGCCCATGCTCAGCGAGCTGTCGCTGTAGCCGGTGAAGACGCCGACACGGGTGTCCTCACTCATCTGCCCGTCAACCCCCAGCAGCATGCCGCCAATCGAGCTGCTATAGCGCGCATGTCCGGAATCACCGTCGGCCTTGCCCCAGGCGCCCAGGGCCTTGACCCACAGGCCGTTGTCCTGGCCTTCCACACCCTGTAGCCGGGTACGCTCGCCCACGGCGTCGCGCAACTGGCGGCTGTCGTTGAGCAGCAAGTTACCCACCGCCGGGTGGATTTCGCCGGACAGCTGATCGAATGCCTGCTGGGCGCTGGCGGCATCGGCCGACAACAGCAGGCTCTCGTAGACCGGGTTGCCCGCGCCGAGCCGATCGGCCGCCGCGGCCACCGAACGCTGGTTGGCGGTCAGGCCGACACTGGCGAACGAGGTGGCATTACGCTGCACCGCCAGCCGCACCCCACTGCCGGTATACGCCAAGCCGCCACCGAGGAACAACGCGTTGGACTGAACTTGGGCAAAACTGCCTTGCACGCCGCCTGCGGCATCCAGGATGTCGAACTGCCGGCCCACCAGGCTGGTGGCTTGCTGGGACTGCAGCGAAACGCCAGGGTTCTGCAGGTCCAGGGCCAGGTTCGCACCGCCCACGGCTATCTGGCCGTCGCTGACCAGACGGTCGCTGCCAGTGCTGTCCACCTCCACCGCATAGGTCGAGCCTGGCTGGAAGGTCACGTCGGAAGCCACGCGCAAGGTGCCAATGGAGTTGCCGGGCGCCACCACGCCGCCGCGATTGACCACCAGCGCGCCGATCCGGCCATTGCCGCCCAGCACGCCGCCGTCGTTGACCGTCACGGTCGATTGCAGCGAACCATTGACCGCCAGCCGCCCCTGGTTGACCAGCGTCGGACCGGCGTAAGTGTTGTTACCGCTGAGCACCAGGGTGCCGATGCCCTGCTTGGTCAGGCCGCCATGCCCGGAAATATCGTTGCTCCACAGATCCAGCACGCAGCTCAAATCGTTGCAGCGCCTTTCGGTAGGCCTGCCAGCATCCACCAGGGCGCCGACACCCGGCAGATCAGCGACGAACTGGCTCGGGCCGTAGCCGCCGGCGATCCGCAACTCCTCGGGAATGTCCTGCTCGGTAACCAGCATGCCGGGGCCGCGGATACCCTTGTCCAGGTTGATCATGCCCCAGCCATACAAGGAATCGATGCCGGGCGCGCCCATGTCGGTGGCAGTGGTGCGCAGCACGCTGGCGATCTGCGCGCCGCTCATGTAGGGGAAACGCTCCATCAGCACCGCCGCTGCGCCAGCGGCATGGGGCGCGGCCATGGAGGTACCGTTTTTGTTGGCGTAACCCTGGGTCAGGTCCTCCAGGCTGGTACCACCAATCACCGCGCTGTAGATGCGGGTGCCGGGGGCCGATACGCAGAAGCTTGCGGTATAGCCGCAGCGCGAAGAGAACGTGCTGATCACGTACGGGTTGGCGCTGCTGGTGTCGGGGTTCTGCTGCAACGCCGCCACGGTCATCCAGTTGGGGGCGATCTCCGGTACGAAATAGCCCAGCCCGGCAATCGCATCGGGGTTGTTCAGGTTGTAGTCGTTGCCGGCGGCAAAGATCGTCAGGACCCCGCTGCGGGCGGCGGCGATGGCCCCGTCATAGGCGCCACCGGGCAAGGTGCCCAGCAGCGGCTGGATTTGCGCGAACTGCGCCCGGGCATCGTTCACGGTGAAATGCGGGAAGTCCGGATTGCGCCCGCCCTTGGCGAAGCGGTCGGTGATGCCGATGCCCCAGCTGTTGTTGATGATCCGCGCGCCGCTGGCCACCAGGCTGTCCCAGCCGGCCTTGTAGACCGCGCCATCGTTGCCCAGGACGATGCCATCCTCGGGGCCGGGGTCGCCGTTGTCGGCGCTGATGATCTGCGCATTGAAGGCCACGCCATGCATCTCCACGCCGTCACGGTTGCCGGCGGCGATCCCGCCGACGTGGGTGCCATGGGAGCCGAGCTTGCCATCCGAACCTACCGACGGGCTGCCGTCGTACCGGAAGGCATCGCCGGCTTTCACCGGAATATAGGGGTCGGTGTACTGGCGAATGCCACTGGTGACCAGGGTCACGATCTTGTCCTTGCCGGCGAACTCAGGGTGCGCGGCGTACACCGGCTGGTCGAAGATCCCCAGCTTCACCCCCTTGCCGCTGTAGCCGGCGGCATAGGCGCTGTCGGCGTGGATCGCCCCCAGCCCCCAATCGGCCTTGAATTCGCTGCTGCGCCAGCTGCTGGCGTCGCCGAGGCGGCCACTCTCCACATAGGGCGCGGCCTGGGCCGTGCCCATCAACGCCGCCCAGCCCATCAATACCCGCCCCAGCGGCGCCAGGGCCCAGCCCTGCCCAAGTGCGCTGTCATCCTGTCTGACTCGCTTCACTACGACCTTCCTTAGTTGTATGGATTGAATACCGCGTTGGTCGAACTCCGTATTGCAACAACTGGCGCCACGACGCCTCAGAAACGCCATTGCAGGTTGAGCCCCGCGCCATGCTGTTGTTCACGACTGGCCAGACGCCCCTGGTAGTCCAGGCTCAGGTCCAGGTCGCGGGTCAGGCCCACCCGTGCCTGGAGCCCGACCAGCGCGGCATCGCGCAAGGCTGGCGCCGTCTCCACCCGGAACGGCAGGTCACTGCCGGCAAAGGCCAGGTGCTCGCGGTCCTGGGTTCCGCTCAGCCGGTGCTGCCAGCCCAGGCTTGCCGCCAGTTGCAGGTCCTGCTGCGGGCCCACTTGCCATTGCTGGCGCCCACGCAAGCCCAAGGTGCTTAACCAGGCATCACGCTGCTCGTCGCCCGCCTGCAACGCTGCGGCATCGCCCTTCTCATGGAAGCCATCACGGTCCAGATGCTGGTAGGTCAGGTTGGCGAACGGCTCCAGTTGCACCGCCGGCAACGCCAGGCGATAGGCCGCCTCGGCAAACAGCTGCTGACTGCGGGCATCGATCTGCGCGCGCTGGCGGCCGGACACCTCGGCATAGGCCAGGTCGCGGCGAACTTCAGCGCGGTGCCAGCTGTAGCTGCCGCCCAGGCTCAAGCGCAGCTGGTCGACGTCGTGGCGGACATAGGCGCCCAAGTGGTAGCTGTCGACCGTGGCCCGGGAGTGGCTGCCGCCCATGCCCAGGGAGCTGTCGCTGTAGCCGGCGGCCAGGCCGGCGCGGGTCTGCTCGTCGAAGTCCCGGTCCAGGCCCAGCAGCATGCCGCCCAGGGAGCTGGTATAGGACTCGCTGCCCTGCACGCCCTCGATGCGCCCCCAACTGCCCAGGCCTTTGAGCCAGAGCTGGGTGGAGCCTGTCTCGGGCGCCGTCGTGCCAGGCGCATTGGCAGGCAGTGCGGCGCCTTGCACACGCTCGCCCAAGGCGTCACGCAACACCGAGCCCTGGCTGAGCAGCATCGAGTCCAGCGCCGGATAGATCTCTCCGGCGAGCTGGCGCAGGCCGTCCCGGGCCTGGTCCGCCGAGGTCGAGAGCAGCAGGCTTTCATACACCGGATTGCCCGGTCCCAGGCGCTCCACGGCGGCGCCACTGGCGAGCTGGTTGGGCGTGGCCGCGACGCTGTCGAACGTCGCGGCGCTGCGCGTCACGTCCAACTGCACGCCGTTGGCCGAATAGTCGAGCACGGTCCCAAGGAACAGGTAGCCGGGCTGGACCTGGGCGAAGCGCCCATCGACGCCGCCTGCCGCCTGCAGGATGTCAAACTGGCGCCCAACCAGGCTGGTGACCACGCCACCGGCCAGCAGGTTCGGCCGAGCCTGGGGCACCAGACTGAGATTGGCGCCACCGACGCTGGCCTGGCCATCCACCACGAGTCGATCACTGGCCGTGGGCGACAGCTCCACCTGATAGGTCGAACCCGGCTGCAAGTCCAGGTTGCCGGCGACATTCAAGGTACCGATGGAGTTACCCGGGGCCACCACGCCCCCAGCGTTGGCAATCAGGGCACCGACCCGGCCATTGCCGCCCACCGTACCGCCAGCATTGACCGTCACCGCTGATTGCAGGCTGCCGTTAACCGCCAGCAACCCGCCATCGACGCGGGTCGGGCCGCGGTAGCTGCTGTCACCCGTGAGCACCAACCAGCCGGCCCCGGACTTGACCAGGCTGCCTTGGTAAACCCGCTGCGCAGCCGCTGCGTCACGGGCCATGCCCAGGGCATAGTCGCTGCGGTCCTGCTGGCTGGCGCCCGCTGCCAGGCCATGCTCCCAGCCGCGATCCTTGAGGGTCTGCTGCCAGGCCTGACGTTCCGCGACGTCCTCGGCCTGACGCTGCACCAGCGCCTGGTCGGAAATGCCGTTGCTCCAGCTATCGCCCTGCCCACGCTCCAGGTTGACGCTGAACTCCCCCAACAACTGCCCTGGGCCATGCAAGGCCCGGCCCAGGTCCGGAACGCCCCAGCCCACCCGCTCGCTGGGCGCCTGGGTCGGCGAGCCATCGAGCTGGCGCGAAGTGGTCAGCAGCACTTGCAAGGCCTGCTGGTTGTTCAGATAGGGATAACGCTCCATGACCAGGGCCAGGGCCCCGGTGGCATGGGGCGCGGCCATTGAGGTGCCGTTGTAGGTGGCATAGCCGCCACCGGGCACGGTACTGGTGATTGCCGCCCCCGGAGTCGCCAGGCACCAGTATTTGGCGATGCCGCACTGGTTGTATTTCTGCTGGTTGTTCTTGTCCAGGCCCGACACCGCCAGCCAGTGGCCTTCCAGTTCCGGCTGGAAGTACGGCAGCGCCGAGCGCACGCTGGCATTGGCATAACCGCTGTTACCGGCGCTGAACACATTGATCACACCCCGACGCGCCACATCGCCAGCGGCATCGAGCCAGGTGGCCTGCTGGAAATGCTGGGCGTAGGCCGCGCGCAGGTCGCCGAGGGTCTGGTAGCTGACATCCTTGGGCTGGCTGCCCCAGCTGTTGTTGATCGCTCTCGCCCCGGCATCCACCAGGGAGTCGTAGACCGCCTTGAAATACCGTGGATCGGGATCGGTGCCGAACAGGAACTTGTCATTCTTGTTGGTGTTGCCCACGTATACCTGGGCATTGAAGGCCACGCCGTGCATGCCCACGCCATCACGGGCCGCGCCCATGGTGCCGGTGACATGAGTACCATGGCTGTCGTTGGCGCCATTGAGCACCCCGGACACACTGAACGGAGTACCGTCCAGGTACTGGCCGGTGGCGGTGACCGCGTGGAAACGCCCGGGGCTGGCTTCGGGGTGGGCGGGATCGAATCCCGAGTCCAGGGCGCCGATGCTGACCCCGGCACCGGTAAACCCGGCGGCATAGGCCTGGCTCGCCTGCATGCGCTCCAGGCCCCAGTCCTGCTGGTATTCGACCGAGCGCCAGCTGGCGGGGTCGCCCAGGCGGCCAGTGTCCTGATAGGCCGCCGCAGCCGACAGTGGCAGGCCGCTGGCAAATGCCAGGCACAGCGTGCCCGTCAGCGTCTTGAGCTGATCACATCTCACATCCATGTCGATGACTTCTCTTGTTCTTGTTGTCGGATCGCCCATCCTGGGTCGACCAGTGTGTTACTGCATCGCTAGGCCGCAAGGCACGGCTTCATCGAGCAGCAGAAGGATATGACGTTTCTCGATTAAGCGATGCGTCAGCGCTGCATATCCAATATGCGTTTTTACCTGTTCGGACAGGTTGCGGGGGAGGCTTTGAGAGGAGGGAAGACAACATAAAGGGAGGGCGCCTGTGCGGCGCCCTTGTTGTTTCCTAAATAAGCTTGTAACAGACCATCCAGTCTTTTGCCGGCTCAACCGAAATCTGTCGACGTCGGCATAAATCACGCCTATCTGGAAGGCTCAGTAGCTGAGTGCACCAGATGCCTACCTCAAGAATCACCGATCTTGAGTCTCTAATGTGGCGAGTTCCGCAGAGAGCCATTTTGTTTTCCCAGTGGCCGATGTTCCTACCTCCAACAAAAAGGTCAGCCCATCGAGTCCAGGTTGTGAAAAATCGATACCGTCATCCGCGGGAGAATAACGCCGCGAAGCCGATCTATGGGGACGGTATGCGGAGAGTAGATAGCGCCGCCCATCCGCAAGGGATGTGAAGTAGCATCCAAGACAGCCTGGAGCTGGTTTATCTGCCCAGACTTTGAAGTCGAGTTGAGCAGTCCAGGTTCCGGTAGGAACATCCTTCCAAGAGTAGGAATTAGGCTCAAAACCTGCGTCCACAGCCCCGTTGTAGCTCCATGCGCGTCGCGAGTCTGCGGCCGTGGATTTAATCGTTTCTTCCATTTCCTTCCCCTTAGATGGGTCATGCCCTGCCAGTTTTTGAACCTGCTCACTCACCCACTCGCTTGTGAGCTTAAACCGCACCGGGAACGAGACCGGTGCGGTCTCATGTTGTCGCAACAGTAAACAGTGCTGTCAACGGCTGATCCCACGGGAGCGCAATGTCTGCGCAACCAACGCCTCTTCAGCCCGATGGAGCTTGGACAGGTTGCGGGGGAGGCTTTGAGAGGAAGGAAGACAACATAAAGGGAGGGCGCCTGTGCGGCGCCCTCCCTTTGCAACAACAGTCGCGTTACTCCACCGTCACCGACTTGGCCAGGTTGCGCGGCTGGTCGACGTCGGTGCCCTTGAGCACGGCGACGTAGTACGACAGCAGTTGCAGCGGGATGGTGTAGAGGATCGGCGCCAGCGCATCGTTGATGTGCGGGACGTTGATCACATGGGTGCCTTCGCCGTTGCTCATGCCAGCCTGCTCGTCGGCAAAGACCACCAGCTCACCACCACGGGCGCGAACTTCCTGCAGGTTCGACTTGAGCTTTTCCAGCAGCTCGTTGTTAGGCGCCACGGTCACCACGGGCATATCGTTGTCCACCAACGCCAGAGGACCATGCTTGAGCTCACCGGCCGGGTAGGCTTCGGCGTGGATATAGGAGATTTCCTTGAGCTTGAGCGCACCTTCCATGGCCACCGGGTACTGGGCACCGCGGCCAAGGAACAGGGTGTGGTGCTTGTCGGCGAACAGCTCGGCGATCTTCTCGACCACGCCATCCATCGCCAGCGCTTCGCTCAGGCGTGCCGGCAGGCGGCGCAGCTCGTCCACCAGCTCGGCTTCGACACCGGCCTCAAGGGTACCGCGCACCTGGCCGAGGGCCAGGGTCAGCAGCATCAGCGAGACCAGCTGGGTGGTGAAGGCCTTGGTCGAGGCGACGCCGATCTCCGGCCCGGCCAGGGTCAGCAGGGTCAGGTCGGATTCACGCACCAGCGAGCTGATGCCCTTGTTGCAGATGGCCAAGCTGCCGAGGAAGCCCAACTCCTTGGCATAGCGCAGGGCCGCCAGGGTGTCGGCGGTCTCGCCGGATTGCGAGATCGAGACGAACAGGGTGTCCGGTTGCACCACCACCTTGCGATAGCGGAACTCACTGGCGACTTCCACCTGGCAAGGGATGCCGGCGAGGCTTTCGAGCCAGTAACGGGCGACCATGCCGGCGTGATAGCTGGTGCCGCAGGCGACGATCTGCACATTGCGCACTTTGCCGAACAGCTCGGCGGCCTGTGGACCGAAGGCCTGCACCATCACATGGTCATTGCCCAGGCGACCTTCCAGAGTGCGCTGCACCACGCCGGGTTGCTCATGGATTTCCTTGAGCATGAAGTGGCGGTAGTTGCCCTTCTCGGCGGCTTCCGCACCTTCGTGGTACTGCACCGTCTCACGCTGGACCGGCTGACCGGCCTGGTCCCAGATCTGCACCTGAGTGCGGCGAATCTCGGCGATATCGCCCTCTTCCAGGTACATGAAGCGGTCGGTGACCTGGCGCAGGGCCAGTTGATCCGAGGCCAGGAAGTTTTCACCGAGGCCCAGGCCGATCACCAGGGGGCTACCACTGCGGGCAGCCACCAGACGGTCAGGCTGGCTGGCGCTGATCACGGCCAGGCCATAGGCGCCATGCAGGCGTTTTACCGCGGCCTTGAGCGCATCGGTGAGGTCGGGGATAGTCTTGAGCAGATGGTGGATGAGGTGCACGATCACCTCGGTGTCGGTCTGCGAGACAAAGGTGTAGCCCAGGCCCTTGAGCTCTTCGCGCAGTTCCTCGTGATTCTCGATGATGCCGTTGTGCACCACCGCCACTTCATGGCCGGAGAAGTGCGGGTGCGCATTGTGCTCGGTAGGCGCGCCATGGGTGGCCCAACGGGTGTGGGCGATGCCCAGTTGGCCAGCCAGCGGGTCGGCGGCAACCGCGCCTTCAAGTTCGCTGACCTTGCCGATGCGGCGGCGACGCTCGAGCGCGCCCTGCTGGGTCAGGACAGCCAGGCCGGCGCTGTCATAACCACGGTATTCCAGACGCTTGAGGCCTTCGATGAGAATGGCTGTGATATTGCGCTCAGCAACGGCACCGACGATTCCACACATAAGATGTTGCTCCTAGCTGATAGCGGCGCAGATAAGGGTGATGCCGCGGGCTTGAATCCGGTCGCGTGCCTCGACGGGCAGGCGATCATCAGTAATCAGGGTGTTCACGCTGCCCCAGGGCAGCTCGAGGTTGGGGATCTTGCGGCCGACCTTGTCCGACTCGACCATGACGATCACCTCGCGGGCCACTTCGGCCATGACCCGGCTCAACCCCAGCAGTTCGTTGAAGGTGGTTGTGCCACGTTCCAGGTCGATGCCGTCGGCACCGATGAACAGCTGGTCGAAGTCGTATGAGCGTAGTACCTGCTCGGCCACCTGGCCCTGGAAGGACTCCGAGTGCGGATCCCAGGTACCACCGGTCATCAGCAGGACGGGTTCATGCTCTTGTTCGCTGATAGCCCGGGCCACATTGAGCGAGTTGGTCATCACCACCAGGCCTGGCTGGCGCCCGAGCTGCGGGATCATCGCCGCCGTGGTGCTGCCGCTGTCGATGATGATGCGCGCGTGTTCGCGGATGCGTTCCACTGCCGCCCGGGCAATGGCCTGCTTGTAGAGGGACACCGGCTGGACCGTGTCGGCCAGCAGTTCCTGGGGCATGGTCACCGCGCCGCCGTAGCGGCGCAGCAGCAGGCCGTTAGCCTCCAGGGCGTGCAGATCCTTGCGGATTGTCACTTCGGAGGTTTCGAAACGCTTGGCCAAGGCGTCGACACTGACCTCGCCCTGCTCATTGAGCAAGGCCAGGATATTGTGGCGCCGTTGTGGTGTATTTCGTTTCGACATGTCGATTTAAGTTTCGATTCGAAAGATAAGTGTTGCAATCAAAACCTAAGTCGATCGATTCGTCAAGTCGGGCATTAACCGGCAAATAAAAAGGCCGACTTATTCACATAAGCCGGCCCTGTGCAAAAATCGCTGTGGATAACTCAGCTCTTCTTGATTTTCTCCGGACGCTTCCAGCCTTCGATATTGCGCTGGCGTGCACGCGCAACGCCCAACTGTCCGGCTTCAACCGTCTGGGTGATGGTCGAGCCCGCTGCGGTAGTGGCCCCGGCCTGGATTTCCACAGGGGCAACCAGGGAGTTGTTGGAGCCAATGAACACGTCCTCACCCATTACCGTGCGGAACTTGTTGGCACCGTCATAGTTGCAGGTGATGGTGCCGGCACCGATGTTGCTGCGGGCGCCGATCTCGGCGTCGCCCAAGTAGGTCAGGTGTCCGGCCTTGGCGCCCTCGCCCAGGTGGGCGTTCTTCAGCTCTACGAAGTTACCCACATGCGCCTTGGCCTCCAGCACGCTGCCTGGACGCAAGCGGGCGAACGGGCCGGCATCGCTGCCCTCGCCCATCACCGCGCCTTCGATATGACTGTTGGCCTTGATGACCACGCCCTTGCGCAGAGTGCTGTCCTTGATCACACAGTTCGGGCCAATCTGCACGTCGTCCTCGATGAACACCTTGCCTTCGAGAATGACGTTGATGTCGATCAGCACATCGCGGCCAACAGTCACCTCACCGCGTACATCGAAGCGCGCCGGATCGCGCAGGGTGACGCCCTGGGCCATTAGGCGACGGCCTTCGCGCAGCTGGTAGTGACGCTCAAGTTCCGACAGCTGACGGCGGTCGTTGGCGCCCTGCACTTCCATCGAGTCGTGGGGCTGCTCGGTGGCGACCACCAGGCCATCGTCCACGGCCATGGCGATCACGTCGGTGAGGTAGTACTCGCCCTGGGCATTGTTGTTGGACAGGCGGCCCATCCAGTCGGCCAGGCGTGCGGCCGGCATGGCGAGGATACCGGTGTTGCCTTCCTTGATCGCCTTTTGCGCTTCGCTGGCGTCCTTGTGCTCGACGATCGCGGTCACTTTGCCTGCCGCGTCACGCACAATGCGACCGTAGCCGGTCGGGTCCTGCAGGGTCACCGTGAGCAGCCCGAGCTGTTGCTCGCTGACTTTGGCCAGCAGGCGCTGCAAGGTTTCCACCTCGATCAGCGGCACATCGCCGTACAGCACCAGCACGGTGTCGGCAGTGATCGCCGGCAGCGCCTGGGCCACCGCATGGCCGGTACCCAATTGCTTGTCCTGCAGGACGAAATTCAGATCGTCCGCTACCAGGCGTTCGCGCACCAGCTCCGCGCCGTGGCCGATAACCACGTGAATACCCTTGGGCTGCAACTGGCGTGCGCTGTGGATAACGTGGCCGAGCATGGAGTTGCCGGCAACCGGATGCAGCACCTTGGGCAGCGCGGAGCGCATGCGGGTGCCTTGGCCTGCGGCGAGAATGACGATATCGAGGGACATTGACTGGCTACCAATCCTGGGCGGTCAGGGACGTGACCAAAGGGGAAATTCAGAAAAGAAAAAGGGTAGCCGAGGCTACCCTTTAACTCAATCGCATTGGAAGTGACCGGCCAAGGCCAGGTTACTTGCCCTTGCGCAATTGCTGGACAGTACGCAGCTGAGCTGCAGCTTCGGCCAGACGTGCGGCAGCAGCACCGTAGTCGAAGTCCGAGCTTTTCGCGTTCAGCGCGTTCTCAGCAGCCTTGAGGGCTTCCTGAGCCTGAGCTTCGTCCAGGTCGGCAGCGCGCTGCACGGTGTCGGCAAGAACCTTGACCATGTTCGGCTGCACTTCGAGGAAGCCACCGGAGATGTAGAACACCTCACGATCGCCACCTTGCTTGGTCAGCGTGATCGGACCAGGCTTGAGATTGGTGATCAGCGGCGCGTGGCCTGGAGCGATACCCAGATCGCCCAGGTTGCCGTGCGCTACTACCATCTCGACCAGGCCGGAGAAGATCTCTCCTTCCGCGCTGACGATATCGCAATGGACTGTCATAGCCATCTGCTTGCCTCAACCTGATTAGCGCCCCTTGCGGGGCGCCGGGATTACAGTTTCTTGGCTTTCTCGATCGCTTCGTCGATGCTGCCGACCATGTAGAACGCTTGTTCTGGCAGGTGGTCGTAGTCACCTTTGAGGATGCCGCTGAAGCCAGCGATGGTGTCCTTGAGCGAAACGTACTTGCCTGGCGAGCCGGTGAAGACTTCGGCCACGAAGAACGGCTGCGACAGGAAGCGCTGGATCTTACGAGCGCGGGCAACCAGTTGCTTGTCGGCTTCGGACAGTTCGTCCATACCCAGGATCGCGATGATGTCCTTCAGCTCTTTGTAGCGCTGCAGAACATACTGAACGCCACGAGCGGTGTCGTAGTGCTCGGTGCCGATCACGTTCGGGTCCAGCTGGCGCGAAGTCGAGTCCAGTGGGTCGACCGCTGGGTAGATACCCAGGGAAGCGATGTCACGGGACAGAACGACGGTGGCGTCCAAGTGGGCGAAGGTGGTCGCTGGCGACGGGTCGGTCAGGTCGTCCGCAGGTACGTATACGGCCTGGACGGAGGTGATCGAACCTTCCTTGGTCGAAGTGATACGCTCTTGCAGAACGCCCATCTCTTCGGCCAGGGTCGGCTGGTAACCTACTGCCGAAGGCATACGGCCCAGCAGTGCGGATACTTCGGTACCGGCCAGGGTGTAACGATAGATGTTGTCGACGAACAGCAGAACGTCGTTACCTTCGTCACGGAACTTCTCAGCCATGGTCAGGCCGGTCAGCGCTACGCGCAGACGGTTTCCTGGTGGCTCGTTCATCTGACCGTAGACCAGCGCTACCTTGTCGAGAACGTTGGAGTCCTTCATCTCGTGGTAGAAGTCGTTACCCTCACGAGTACGCTCACCCACACCAGCGAACACGGAGTAACCGCTGTGTTCCATGGCGATGTTACGGATCAGTTCCATCATGTTAACGGTCTTGCCGACGCCGGCACCACCGAACAGACCAACCTTACCACCCTTGGCGAACGGGCAGACCAGGTCGATAACCTTGATGCCGGTTTCCAGCAGGTCGTTGCCGCCTGCCTGGTCAGCGAACGAAGGCGCTGGCTGGTGGATACCGCGACGCTCTTCTTCGCCGATCGGGCCGGCTTCGTCGATCGGGTTGCCCAGGACGTCCATGATACGGCCCAGGGTTGCCTTGCCGACAGGTACCGAGATGGCAGCCTTGGTGTCGACGACATCCAGACCACGCTTCAGACCTTCGGTCGAGCCCATCGCAATGGTACGAACCACGCCGTCGCCCAGCTGCTGCTGAACTTCCAGGGTGGTTTCCGCGCCTTGTACTTTCAGCGCGTTGTAAACACTCGGCACGGCATCACGTGGGAATTCCACGTCGATGACGGCGCCGATGATTTGAACGATACGTCCGCTACTCATAGCTGGATCCTCTGAATTTTTGAACCGTTAAACCGCGGCAGCGCCGCCGACGATTTCCGAGATCTCCTGGGTGATCGCAGCCTGACGCGCCTTGTTGTAGATCAACTGAAGCTCTTTGATCAAATCACCGGCGTTGTCTGTGGCGTTCTTCATGGCGATCATCCGGGCCGCTTGTTCAGCAGCGTTGTTCTCGACCACCGCCTGGTACACCTGCGACTCCACGTAACGCACCATCAAGCCGTCCAGCAGCTCTTTTGCGTCGGGTTCGTACAGATAGTCCCAGTGGTGCTTGAGTTCCTGATCCGGGGTTGCCACCAACGGTACCAATTGCTCGACCGTCGGTTTTTGGGTCATGGTGTTGATGAACTTGTTCGAAACCACCGAGAGGCGATCGATACGGCCGTCGAGGTAGGCGTCCAGCATCACTTTGACGGAGCCGATCAGATCGTTGATCGATGGCTCTTCGCCCAGGTGGCTGATCGCGGCTACGACGTTGCCGCCAAAGATGCGGAAGAAAGTCGCACCCTTGCTGCCGATCACGCACAGGTCGATTTCAACGCCCTGTTCGCGGTTTTCGCCCATGTCCTTGACCAGGGCCTTGAACAGGTTGGTGTTCAAGCCACCGCACAGACCACGGTCACTGCTCACCACGATATAACCGGCGCGCTTTACAGGGCGCTCGATCATGAACGGGTGGCGGTATTCCGGGTTGGCGTTGGCCAGATGACCGATCACCTGGCGGATACGCTCCGCGTAAGGACGGCTAGCAGCCATGCGCATTTGTGCCTTGCGCATCTTGCTGACCGCCACTTTCTCCATGGCGCTGGTAATTTTTTGCGTGCTTTTGATGCTCGCAATCTTACTGCGAATCTCTTTTGCGCCTGCCATGTATCACCTATCAGGTTAGCAAGCGGGGGCCGGAGCCCCCGCTGCGGCTTACCAGGTCTGGGTGGCCTTGAACTTCTCGATACCGGCTTTCATGCCAGCGTCGATTTCGTCGTTGAAGTCACCCTTCACGTTGATCTTGGCCATCAGTTCGGCGTGATCACGGTTGAAGTAGGCAATCAGAGCTTGCTCGAAGCTGCCAACCTTGGAGACTTCTACGTCGGTCAGGAAACCACGCTCAGCGGCGTACAGCGACAGGGCCATGTCGGCGATCGACATTGGCGCGTACTGCTTCTGCTTCATCAGCTCGGTAACGCGCTGACCATGCTCCAGCTGCTTGCGGGTAGCCTCGTCCAGGTCCGAAGCGAACTGGGCGAAGGCCGCCAGTTCACGGTACTGGGCCAGGGCGGTACGGATACCACCGGACAGCTTCTTGATGATCTTGGTCTGGGCGGCACCACCAACACGGGATACCGACACACCGGCGTTAACGGCAGGACGGATGCCTGCGTTGAACATGGCCGATTCCAGGAAGATCTGACCGTCGGTGATCGAGATCACGTTGGTCGGAACGAACGCGGAAACGTCGCCAGCCTGGGTTTCGATGATCGGCAGAGCGGTCAGCGAGCCAGTCTTGCCAGTTACGGCACCGTTGGTGAACTTCTCGACGTACTCTTCGGAAACGCGCGATGCACGCTCCAGCAGACGGGAGTGGAGATAGAACACGTCGCCTGGGTACGCTTCACGTCCTGGTGGACGGCGCAGCAGCAGGGAGATCTGACGGTAGGCAACGGCCTGCTTGGACAGGTCATCGTAAACGATCAGGGCGTCTTCACCGCGGTCACGGAAGAACTCGCCCATGGTGCAGCCGGCGTAAGGCGCCAGGAACTGCAGTGCGGCGGATTCCGAGGCGCTGGCAACGACCACGATGGTGTTGGCCAGGGCGCCGGCTTCTTCCAGCTTGCGAACGATGTTGGCAACGGTGGAACGCTTCTGGCCGACTGCAACATAAACACAGAAAATACCGGAGTCTTTCTGGTTGATGATGGCGTCGATGGCCATGGCGGTCTTGCCGATCTGACGGTCACCGATGATCAGCTCGCGCTGGCCACGGCCGACAGGGATCATGGCGTCGACGGACTTGTAGCCAGTCTGTACAGGCTGGTCTACCGACTTACGCCAGATCACGCCTGGAGCTACTTTCTCGACCGCGTCGGTCTGGGTGTTGCCCAGAGGACCTTTGCCGTCGATCGGGTTACCCAGTGCGTCGACGACGCGACCCAGCAGTTCCTTACCAACCGGAACTTCCAGGATGCGGCCAGTGCACTTGGCGCTCATGCCTTCGGCGAGGGTGTCATAGGCACCCAGGATCACTGCACCTACGGAGTCTTGCTCCAGGTTCAGGGCCATGCCGAATACGCTGCCAGGGAACTCGATCATTTCGCCGTACATGACGTCGGCCAGACCGTGGATCCGCACGATGCCGTCGGAAACCGAAACGACGGTACCTTCGTTACGGGCTTGGGAGCCGACATCGAGGTTGTCGATGCGGCCCTTGATGATTTCACTAATTTCGGAAGGATTGAGTTGCTGCATTGCTCTGCTGCCCCTTCAAACTCAAGATTTCAAGGCTTCGGCCAGTTTCGCGATTTTCCCGCGAACCGAACCGTCGATTACCAGGTCGCCAGCGCGGATGACGACGCCGCCGATCAGGCTGGCATCCTCCGACGCGTGCAGGCGCACTTCCTGGCCTAACCGTGCACTGAGAACCTTGGCGAGTTTGTCTTGCTGTTCTTGGTTCAACGCAAAAGCACTGGTGACTTCCACGTCCACGGACTTCTCTTGCTCGGCCTTGTACAGGTCGAACAGAGTCGAAATCTCCGGCAGAAGCAGGAGACGTTCGTTTTCCGCGGCAACATGAATGAAATTCTGTGCCTTGGCGTCAAACTTGTCACCGCACACTTCAATGAATGCGGCGGCCTTTTCTGCGCTAGTCAGTTGCGGGGCCTTGAGCAGGCGCTGCATGGTGTCGTCTTGCGACACCGCAGCAGCCAGGCCGAGCATGGCTGACCAATTGGCCAGTTGCTGATGGGCCTGGGCATGCTCGAAGGCAGCCTTAGCGTAAGGTCGGGCCAACGTGGTCAGTTCTGCCATGATCGCCCTCGCTTAAATTTCAGCGGCCAGTTTGTTAACCAGCTCCGCATGCGCGTTTTGATCGATTGTGGCGCCAAGGATCTTTTCAGCACCGCCAACAGCCAGGGCACCCACTTGGGCACGCAGGGCGTCTTTGACGCTGTTCAGTTCCTGTTCGATCTCGGCTTGAGCCTGAGCCTTCACACGGTCAGCTTCGACGCGAGCCTGTTCACGGGCTTCCTCGACAAGCTGAGCAGCGCGTTTCTTGCTTTGCTCAATGATTTCGGCTGCCTGTGCCTTCGCTTCACGCAGTTGCTGACCCGCTTTCTCTTGGGCCAGCTCCAGGTCGCGAGCTGCGCGGTTGGCAGCGTCCAAACCGTCGGCAATCTTCTTTTGGCGCTCTTGCAGGGCAGTGATGACCGGAGGCCATACGTACTTCATGCAGAAGAGTACAAAAATCAGAAAAGCAACGGATTGGCCAATCAGGGTTGCATTAATGTTCACGCCAACACCTCGCTCGGTCTTTGTCCATCACACCAATCAACTCGTAGGAACGAGTGATTAGCCGGCGATCTGACCAACGAAGGGGTTCGCGAAGGTGAAGAACAGAGCAATACCAACACCGATCATGGTTACGGCGTCGAGCAGACCGGCAACGATGAACATTTTGACCTGCAGCATCGGAACCATTTCTGGCTGGCGAGCAGCGCCTTCCAGGAACTTGCCGCCCAGCAGGCCGAAACCAATGGCGGTACCCAGAGCACCCAGGCCGATCAGCAGAGCAACAGCGATAGCGGTCAGACCAACTACAGTTTCCATCTTTCCTCCCGACTTTTACGTCGTATTGGTTAGGTTTTTAGTTTGAAGCGGTAAAACAAATCGTTTGGTACAGCATGCCCTTGCGGACTTTTTAAGCCCTCCCCCCAAACCGGCGGGGAAGGCTATCAGACACGCCAGGCGGTCTTAATGGTTATCTTCGTGAGCCATCGACAGGTAGACGATGGTCAGCATCATGAAGATGAAAGCTTGCAGGGTGATGATCAGGATGTGGAACACAGCCCACGCCCACTGCAGCACCACACCCAGGCCACTGAGCCAGAGGATGCCGGCGCCGAACATCACCGCGATCAGGATGAACACCAGCTCGCCGGCGTACATGTTGCCGAACAGACGCAGGGCCAGCGAGATCGGCTTGGCGATCAGGGTGACGAACTCGAGCAGGAAGTTCACCGGGATCAGCAGGATCTGCACGAAGATGTTCTTGCTGCCGAACGGGTGCAGGGTGAGCTCGCCGATAAAGCCGCCGATGCCCTTGACCTTGATGCTGTAGAAGATGATCAGCGCGAACACGCTCAGGGCCATGCCCAGGGTGGCGTTCGGGTCGGTGGTCGACACCGCGCGGAACGGAATGTGCGGATCACCGGAGATCAGGATGGCCAGTTGAGGAATCCAGTCGACCGGTACCAGGTCGATGGCGTTCATCAGGAATACCCAGACGAAGATGGTCAGCGCCAGCGGGGCGATCACCGGGCTGCGGCCGTGGAAGGAATCCTTCACGCTGCCGTGGACGAAGTCCACCAGCACTTCGACAAAGTTCTGCAGGGCGCCAGGCTGGCCGGAAGTGGCCTTTTTAGCCGCCATGCGGAAGATGAACAGGAAGATCAGACCCAGCGCAACGGACCAGCCCAGGGTGTCCAGGTGGAACGCCCAGAAGCCCATTGCCTTGGCTTCTGCAGCCGAATGGGCCAAGCCCCAGCTGCCGTCTGGTAGTTGACCGTAGGTCAGGTTCTGCAAGTGGTGCTGGATATAGCCCGAAGCGGTTTCTGCTGCCATGGTTGCCTCAAACGCCCTAAGGTCTCGAAAGTCTTTTATTCATCAGCAGGGGCGCGAACCAGCTGACCAAAAGGGTCAGCACGAAGACGCCGAATACTGCCAACGGCGCCAATGGCTTCACTCCTGCGAAGGTCAGTGCAAACAGCACTGCCGTCAAAATCATCTTGCCTGCCTCGCCCGCGTAAAACGACTTGACGATGGCCTGCGCCGCCCGGGCTCCGCTGAAGCGAAAAGCCTTCCAGGCGAAATACACATTGGGCAGCCAGGCAATCAAACCTCCGCAAAGGCCTGAATATCCACTGACCACCCCTTTCCACTGCCACAACACCAGCGTTGCCAGCAGCAGTACGACAAATTGAGCCAGCAGTACCGGAAAAACCGCCCAGCGATGGAAAGGCAGGCGGTTTGGCGTGCGGATTTCCATCACAACTGCTCCTCGAAAG
The DNA here is from genome assembly GCF_057809275.1 of Pseudomonas sp. FG36. NCBI lineage: Bacteria > Pseudomonadati > Pseudomonadota > Gammaproteobacteria > Pseudomonadales > Pseudomonadaceae > Pseudomonas > Pseudomonas sp. FG36. Next base: position 30,888 of record NZ_JBMDJQ010000010.1, on the reverse strand, counting down.
TCGACCGCCTCGTCAACAATGACTTGGCATAATTTGTGCCGACAAAATGCGCGCAGAGTATAGGGGTGGATTAACCCCTATTCAACTCTTGGGTAGTGATTTCCGACTGCGCGCTACAACAGGAATTGTTTCAGCGGATGTGAGCAAGCACGCCTTGCAACTCGTCCAGGGAGTTGTAGCGAATAACCAACTGGCCTTTGCCCTTGTTGCCATGGCGAATTTGTACCGCCGAGCCCAGGCGCTCTGCCAGACGCTGTTCAAGACGCGTGATATCCGGATCAGGTTTGCTCGCCTCGACCGGCTCAGGTTTGCCACTGAGCCACTGACGCACCAGTGCCTCGGTCTGGCGCACGGTGAGGCCGCGTGCGACAACATGACGCGCCCCTTCTTCCTGCCGATCTTCCTCGAGGCCGAGCAAGGCGCGGGCGTGGCCCATCTCCAGGTCGCCATGGGCGAGCATGGTCTTGATCGCCTCGGGCAGCGAGATCAGCCGCAACAAGTTGGCCACGGTGACCCGCGACTTGCCGACGGCATCGGCCACCTGCTGCTGGGTCAGTTCGAACTCCTGCTGCAGACGCTGCAGGGCGAGCGCCTCTTCCAGCGGGTTGAGGTCCTCGCGCTGGATGTTCTCGATCAGCGCCATGGCAATGGCGGCTTCGTCGGGTACTTCGCGGACCATGGCCGGAACGGTATCCAGGCCAGCCTGCTGGGTGGCGCGCCAGCGGCGCTCACCGGCGATGATCTCGTAGCGGTTGTCACCGATCGGGCGAACCACGATCGGCTGCATGACGCCATGGGTGCGGATCGAGTGCGCCAGTTCTTCCAGCGCCTCGGGATCCATGTCGCGACGCGGCTGGTACTTGCCGCGCTGAATCAGCTCGACCGGCAGGTGTTGCAGTTCCTTCTGGTCGATCTTGACAGCCTGCGCTTCGAGCGCGCTGACGGAAGGACCACTGAGCAGTGCATCCAACCCACGTCCGAGACCGCGTTTCTTGATGGCCATGCGGATTCCTTAAGTTGTTTGTGCAATGCGTGATGGACGGCGCTGACGACGGACCAGTTCCCCGGCCAACGCCAGATACGCCAGCGCGCCACGGGATTGCTTGTCGTAGGCCAGTGCCGGCATGCCGAAGCTCGGCGCCTCCGCCAGGCGGATGTTGCGCGGAATCACCGTGTCGTACAGCTGCTCGCCAAAGTGCTCCTTGAGCTGCGCCGAAACATCGTTGTTCAGGCTCAGGCGCGGGTCGTACATGGTCCGCAGCAGGCCTTCGATCTTCAGCTCCGGATTCAACCGGGCGGCGATACGCTTGATGTTATCCACAAGGTCGCTCAACCCTTCCAGCGCGTAGTACTCGCACTGCATGGGGATGATCACGCCATCGGAGGCGACCAGCGCATTGAGCGTCAGCATCGACAGTGACGGCGGGCAGTCGATGAGGATGTAGTCGTAGTTCTCGCGGATCGGCGCCAACGCGTTGCGCAGGCGGCTCTCCTTCATCTGCATTTCCAGCAGGACCACTTCGGCGGCGGTCAGGTCGCGGTTGGCCGGCAACAGCTGGTAACCACCGTGCTCGGAGTAGTGCATGGCCTGGGCCAGGTCGCATTCCCCGATCAGCAGGTCGTACACCGAATGCTCGAGCTCGTGCTTATCCACACCGCTGCCCATGGTGGCGTTGCCCTGTGGATCGAGGTCGATCAGCAGCACGCGACGCTTGGTCGCGGCCAGCGATGCGGCGAGATTGATGCAGGTGGTGGTCTTGCCCACACCACCCTTCTGGTTCGCGATTGCGAATACCTTAGCCATTGTTGCTCGTGTTCCCAGTCATGCCTTGCGGCGCAGTATCAGCAGATGGCGCTGGCCCTGGCAACCTGGAACGGTCAGGGCCTGCTCGCTTTCCACTGTGAAGTCTGCGGGCAATGCTACCAGTTCATCGGCAGGATGCAGCCCCTTCATTGCAAGCCATTGCGTGCGGCTGTCACCCAGGTGGCGGGTCCAGTTGGTGAAATTCTCCATGCTGCTGAAGGCCCGGGAGACGATCCCGCAGAACGGCTGCTCGGGCTGGACCTCTTCCACCCGGCTGTGGATAACCGTGAGGTTGTCCAGTTTCAGCTCCATCTTCACCTGGGTGAGGAAGCGCGTCTTCTTGCCGTTGCTGTCGAGCACCGTCACCTGCTTGTGCGGGTGCAGGATGGCCAGCGGAATACCCGGCATGCCGCCGCCACTGCCGACATCCAGCCAACGCTGGGTGTCGTTGTGGATAAACGGCATGACGCTGAGGCTGTCGAGCAAGTGACGCGAGACCATCTCGTCGGGGTCGCGCACGGCGGTCAGGTTGTAGGCCTTGTTCCATTTGATCAACAGGGCCAGGTAGCCCAGCAGCAGTTCGTGCTGCTGCGCGGTCAGCTCGACACCAAGCTGACGCGCACCTGTGGACAACTCTTCGGCATGTTGCGGGGTGACCGGGGAACTCAAGCGCTTTGCTCCAATTCGCGGCCTGCGCCGCGTTTTTTCAAGTGAATCAGCAACAGGGAAATCGCCGCCGGGGTGACGCCGGGAATACGCGAAGCCTGGCCCAGGGTCTCTGGCCGGGTGTCGCCGAGCTTGCCCTGGATCTCCTTGGACAGCCCGGAAATGGTCGTGTAGTCGATATCCACAGGCAGGCGCGTGTCTTCGCTGGCGCGCAGGCGGGCAATCTCTTCCTGCTGGCGGTCGATGTAGCCGGCGTACTTGGTCCTGATCTCGACCTGCTCGGCGACCTGTGGATCGATGTTCTCGCCGCCGGTTGCCTCGATCAGGCCAGCGTAGTCGATTTCAGGGCGGGCAAGCAGGTTGAGCAGGCTGTACTCGTGCGCCAATGGCGTGCCGAACTTATCCACAATGGCCTGGCCTTGCGGCGTGTTCGGGCGCACCCACGTGCTCTTCAAGCGCTGCTCTTCACGTTCGATGCCTTCGCGCTTGGCGCTGAACGCCGCCCAGCGCTCATCGTCGATCAAGCCGAGTTCGCGGCCTTTCTCGGTCAGGCGCAGGTCGGCGTTGTCTTCGCGCAGGATCAGCCGGTACTCGGCTCGCGAAGTGAACATGCGGTACGGCTCCTGGGTGCCGAGGGTGATCAGGTCGTCGACCAGCACGCCGATGTACGCCTCGTCGCGGCGCGGGCACCAGCTTTCACGGCCCTGGGCGCGCAGCGCCGCGTTGGTCCCGGCCAGCAGGCCTTGGGCACCAGCTTCTTCGTAGCCGGTGGTGCCGTTGATCTGGCCTGCGAAGAACAGGCCGCCGATGACCTTGGTCTCGAGGCTGTACTTCAGGTCGCGTGGATCGAAGTAGTCGTACTCGATGGCATAGCCCGGGCGCACGATGTGCGCGTTCTCCATGCCGCGGATCGAGCGGACGATCTCGAGCTGCACGTCGAACGGCAACGATGTGGAAATGCCGTTGGGATACAGCTCATGGGTGGTCAGGCCTTCCGGCTCGATGAACACCTGGTGGCTTTCCTTGTCGGCGAAGCGGTGGATCTTGTCCTCGATCGACGGGCAATAACGCGGGCCGATGCCTTCGATCACTCCCGAGTACATCGGCGAACGATCAAGGTTCGAGGCAATGATCTCGTGGGTGCGGGCGTTGGTGTGGGTAATCCAGCAGCTCACCTGGCGCGGATGCATCTCGGCATTGCCCATGAACGACATTACCGGGATCGGCGTATCGCCCGGTTGTTCGGTCATCACCGAGAAGTCCACCGAACGGCCATCGATGCGCGGCGGGGTACCGGTTTTCAGCCGGCCGACACGCAGCGGCAATTCACGCATGCGGTTGGCCAGGGCATTGGCGGGCGGATCACCCGCGCGGCCACCGGAATAGTTCTGCAAACCGATGTGGATAAGTCCTCCGAGGAAAGTCCCGCTGGTCAGTACCACGGAGTCGGCGAAGAATCGCAGGCCCATTTGCGTAACCACGCCCTTGACCTGGTCCTGCTCGACGATCAGGTCATCGCACGACTGCTGGAATATCCACAGGTTGGGCTGGTTTTCCAGGATTTCACGTACCACCGCCTTGTAGATGGCGCGGTCCGCCTGTGCACGGGTGGCGCGTACCGCCGGGCCCTTGCGGTTGTTCAGAACGCGGAACTGGATGCCGCTCTTGTCGGTGGCCAGCGCCATCGCGCCGCCGAGCGCATCGATTTCCTTGACCAGGTGGCTCTTGCCAATGCCACCGATGGCCGGGTTGCAGCTCATGTGACCGAGGGTTTCCACGTTATGGGTCAGCAGCAGGGTTTTTACACCCATGCGTGCGGACGCAAGCGCAGCCTCGGTACCGGCATGGCCGCCGCCGATGACGATCACTTCAAAACGGGAAGGGAAATCCACCACGCACCTCGTGCCTGTTTTTGCGAATAGAGAAGGTAAGCGGACAAGTATAGGGACTTCCCGCCCTCCAAAGAAACCTTCTGAGCAAAATTTGACCAGGCTGTGGATGAGTGGCAGGTAAAAGAAAACAAAGAGGAAAAATTTAAAAAAGCTTTGTTTTTATGTTTATGTTTATGCACCCACCTGTCTGTGCATAAGTCTCTACAGCCCATATATTTCAATGTGTACAGAGAATCATAACCCTGTGTCCAGGTAGCCCTGGGGGCTCTGGATACCGCTGTTTAACCTGTGGATGAATCGTGCTGTTACCCACAAGCAGGTTTGTCCTCAGAAAAAAAGCCTGGTTATCAACGGAGCTGAGGTCGAGTTTTCCACAGAGCTTAGCCAGGCGTTCGGAACGCTGTTGATGAAATATTTTCCGCAGCGCTTGTCGTCCGTGGTCGCTGGCCTGCTTGCAATGACCCGTACCGACACGAATCGCAGGCAAAAAAAAGCCGCTCCAGAGAGCGGCTTTGTTGCGAATCGAACCCTGTGGGATCACTTGCCAATGCAGAAGCTGGAGAAGATCCGCCCCAGCAGGTCATCCGAGCTGAATGCTCCGGTAATTTCACCCAGCACTTGCTGTGCCTGGCGCAGGTCCTCTGCCAGCAGCTCACCGGCACCGGCGAGGGTCAGCTGCGCACGGCCATGCTCGAGGTGGGCACTGGCCTGGCGTAGCGCTTCCAGGTGCCGGCGACGAGCGCTGAAGCTGCTTTCGGCGGTTTGTTCATAGCCCATGCAAGCCTTGAGATGCTCACGCAGCAGATCCAGGCCCATGTCATTGTCTCGGGCGCTGAGGGTGATGGTGACGTGCCCATCGTCGCTTTGCTCCAGGCCCACGACCTCACCACTGAGATCCGCCTTGTTGCGAATGAGGGTGACCTTGGCCACGTCAGGGCGCTGATCGAGAAACTCTGGCCACAAGGCAAACGGATCACTGGCTTCCGGTGCCGTCGAATCGACCACCAGGAGCACACGGTCGGCCTCACCGATGGCCTTGAGCGCCCGTTCCACACCGATCTTTTCCACATGGTCATCGGTGTCGCGCAAGCCTGCGGTGTCGACCACATGCAGCGGCATGCCGTCGATGTGGATATGTTCGCGGAGGATATCCCGGGTGGTGCCGGCGATATCGGTGACGATTGCCGCTTCACGTCCGGCCAACTGGTTGAGCAGGCTCGATTTACCCGCGTTCGGCCGACCTGCGATGACCACGGTCATGCCGTCGCGAAGCAATGCGCCTTGCCCTGCTTCGCGCTGAACTGTGGATAACGTGTCACGTACTTCATCGAGCATGCGCAGCACATGGCCATCGGCAAGAAAGTCGATCTCTTCCTCTGGGAAGTCGATGGCGGCTTCGACATAGATGCGCAGGGCGATCAGAGCTTCGGTGAGGCCATGCACACGCTTGGAGAACGCCCCCTGCAGGGAACGCAGGGCATTGCGCGCAGCCTGTGTGGAGCTGGCTTCGATCAGGTCGGCGATAGCCTCGGCCTGGGCCAGGTCGAGCTTGTCGTTGAGGAACGCTCGCTCGCTGAATTCGCCCGGACGTGCCAGGCGGCAACCGAGCTGCAGGCAACGTTGCAGCAGCATGTCCATGACTACCGGGCCGCCATGGCCCTGCAGCTCCAGCACATCTTCGCCGGTGAACGAGTTAGGCCCGGGGAAGAACAGCGCGATCCCTTCATCCAGCACCAGGCCATCGTCATCGCGGAACGGGCCGTAATGGGCATGCCGCGGGGTCAGCGTATTGCGCCCGGTGATGACTTGCCCGGCCTGGCGGGCCAGCGGGCCGGACAATCTGACGATGCCTACCCCGCCACGGCCCTGGGCGGTGGCGATGGCGGCAATGGTTTCACGCACTGTGTTCATGCTCGAACCTCTACAACGAATACGACAGATAGCAAAAACGCCCCAGGGGGGCGTTTTTGTTCACAGGCTAGCGTAGCAGCCCGTCAAGCGGCTGCGTTCTTGGTCGCAGCCTCGATACGACGAGTGATGTACCACTGCTGTCCGATCGACAGGCAGTTGTTCACAACCCAGTACAGCACCAGACCAGCCGGGAACCACAGGAAGAAGAAGGTGAAGATGATCGGCATCATTTTCATTACCTTCGCCTGCATCGGATCGGGCGGGGTCGGGTTCAGACGCTGCTGGATGAACATGGTGGCACCCATGATGATCGGCAGGATGAAGAACGGATCCTTGATCGACAGGTCAGTGATCCACAGCATCCACGGGGCCTGGCGCATCTCGACGCTTTCCAGCAGTACCCAGTACAGGGCCAGGAACACCGGCATCTGCACCAGGATCGGCAGGCAGCCGCCCAGCGGGTTGATCTTCTCTTTCTTGTACAGCTCCATCATCGCCTGGGACATCTTCTGGCGATCGTCACCGAAGCGTTCCTTGAGCTGGGCCAGTTTTGGCGCCACGGCACGCATGCGCGCCATCGAGCGGTAGCTGGCGGCCGACAGCGGGAAGAACAAGCCCTTGATCAACATGGTCAGGACGATGATCGACCAGCCCCAGTTGCCCAGCAGGCTGTGGATATGTTGCAGCAGCCAGAAGATCGGCTGGGCGATGAACCACAGGAAGCCGTAGTCGACGGTCAGTTCCAGGCCTGGGGACAACTCCTTGAGCTTGGACTGGATCTTCGGACCGGCATACAGCATGGCGCTTGTTTCGACCTTGCCGCCGGCAGGGACGTTAAGCGCCGGGCCGGTGTAGCCGATGATGTAGTTGCCCTGGCTGTCCTTGCGGGTCTGGACGGCGTTGTTGTCCGAGTGGGCCGGGATCCAGGCGGTCACGAAGTAGTGCTGCAGCCAGGCGACCCAGCCGCCGGTCACATTTTCTTTCAAACTACCTTTGTCGATGTCTTTCATCGACACTTTCTTGTACGGCTCGGAAGCTGTCCACAGGGCCGCGCCCAGGTAGGTGGCGGTACCGGTGGCGGTGCTCGACGACGGGTCGGAGCTGGCGTCACGCTTGAGCTGGGCAAACATGTTGCCGGTCCAGGCCTGGCTGCTCTGGTTGTCGATCAGGTAGCTGACGGTCAGGTCATACTCACCGCGCTTGAAGCTGAAGCGCTTGATGTAGTTGACGCCGTTCTCGCTGAACTTCAGGTCGACCGACAGTTGGTCCTGGCCGTCGGCCAGCTGGAAGCTCTTCTGTTCTGCGGCGTACAGCGGGCGACCCGTGGAACGGGCGTCCGGACCGTTGGCGCCGGTCAGGCCACTCTGGGCCAGGTACACACGTTCGCCACCGTTATCGAACAGCTGGAACGGAATATCCGGATGATCCTGGCGACGAGGGTACTTCGGCAGGGTCAGTTGGACGATGTCACCACCGACCGGGTCGATAGCCAGGTCCAGGACGTCGGTCTTGATCCGGATCAGGTCCTTGCTGAGCGCCACTGGCGCCAGTTCGGCTGGGCTGGATTCAGCATTGGCGCTCGGCACATCGGCACTTGCACCGGAGTTGCCAGCCGGCACGGTGTCCGGCAGGGCCGGGGCAGCATTGCTGGCAGCAGCATTCTGAGTCGGCAGGGCAGCCTGGCCGTAGTCCTGGTTCCACTTGAGGACCATGACATAGGACACGATTGCCAGGGCGACGATCAGGATCGTGCGTTTAATATCCATGATTACTCGGCTATCGAAGAAGTTCGGGAGGAAGGAGCAGGTGGAACGGGATCGAAACCGCCGTCGTTCCACGGATGACAACGCCCCAGGCGACGAACGGCCAGCCACCCACCACGCAAGAGGCCATGCTTTTCAATGGCTTCATAGGCGTAACAGGAACAGCTGGGATAGAAACGACAGTGACTGGCCATCAGTGGACTGATGGCGTAACGGTAAAACTGGATCGGAACGAGGGCCAGTTTACGCATTGTGACTGTCTACCCCTGCGGAATTGGCGACCGCTGGAGAGGGCCGACTGCGGACCAGTCGCTTCCAGAGCTTGCCAAAGTGTTGGTGCAATTCTGGGTTTTCCACTTCGCCCAACCCCTTGCGCGCGACGATCACGATGTCCAGGCCAGCCAACAGCTGCTGGTTCAGGCGAAACGAATCGCGCATCAGGCGTTTCAGGCGATTGCGTTGAACGGCGAGCTTGACGCTCTTCTTGCCGATCACCAGGCCAAGGCGCGGATGATCGAGGCCGTTCTCGCGGGCAAGGATAAGCAGGTTTTTCCCTGGAACCTTGCCGGTTGGGGAGTCGAAGACCGCTTTGAAATGCCGGGGTGTAAGCAGTCGCTTTTCCCGACTGAAGTCCTGACTCACCACCTGTGCCGAAAAATCAAATTGCCAGACGCTTACGGCCTTTGGCACGGCGACGCGACAGAACGGCACGGCCGTTCTTGGTAGCCATACGGGCACGGAAACCGTGGGTGCGGGCGCGCTTGATGGTGCTTGGTTGGAAAGTACGTTTCATGGCGTGTTACCTGGGTTGGTCGACAACGGGCCGGAAGGGCCCCCTTTTTAAGAGATCGGCGATTCTAGAGAAAGCAAGGCAATAGGTCAATTTCCAACCAGCCATTCCTTATGGAAGGTCGAATCAGGGTAGATCGAATCTCCCTCGAACGATGACCGTTAACCCGGGGACAAAACACAGGCAAACAGAAAAAACAAAGAGGCATATAAAAAGCTTTTTTGAAGAACTTATAGATCTTAGCTGGACAACCTTCTGTGGATAAGCCTGCCAAGGCCACGTTTTACAAGCTGTACAGAGCTTCACAACCTTGTCGGTAAAGGGTGCTCTGTCTGTGCGGGCCATGAGGACAACCTGTGGGCTGAATGGGTGTTTATCCACAGAGGTTTTATCCACAGAGCTCAACCCGGGGTTGTGCATAGCCCACAGGTGCCGTTATCCACAGGGCTTATCAACACCGCTTGAGTGATGTAAGCGTCAGTTTTTGGCAGATTTACCGTGATCGCGGTCGCCACCACGTGTGGATAACTGGCCGCCTGCCCGGTACAATGGCGGTTTGTTTTGCCTCATCCGGCTTTCAACTCAGGGGATATCCGTGTCAGTGGAACTTTGGCAGCAGTGCGTGGAGCTTCTGCGCGATGAACTGCCTGCCCAGCAATTCAACACCTGGATCCGTCCGCTACAGGTCGAAGCCGAAGGCGACGAGTTGCGCGTCTATGCGCCCAACCGCTTCGTGCTTGATTGGGTCAACGAGAAGTACCTTGGCCGCCTGCTCGAACTGCTGGGTGAACAGGGCAGCGGCATTGCCCCTGCGCTTTCCTTGTTGATCGGTAGCCGTCGTAGCTCCGCAGCACGTGCTGCCCCCAACGCACCTGTCAGCGCTGCCGTTGCCGCGACCCTTGCGCAGCAGACGCAGGCGCAGCCGTCGATGGCTGCGGTGCAGCATGCAAATGCTCCAGTGGCTGAGCCTGCGCAGGTCGCCGAGGTCGAAGAGCCTTCGAGTCGCGACAGCTTCGACAGCATGAGCGACACCACCACGGCGCCGAAGGTCAACGGGCGTACCGAGCAGCGCACGGTGCAGGTCGAAGGTGCCTTGAAGCACACCAGCTACCTGAACCGTACCTTTACCTTCGAGACCTTCGTCGAGGGTAAATCCAACCAGCTGGCCCGTGCCGCGGCCTGGCAGGTCGCCGACAACCCCAAGCATGGTTACAACCCGCTCTTCCTTTATGGGGGCGTGGGCCTGGGTAAGACCCACTTGATGCACGCTGTGGGTAACCACCTGCTGAAAAAGAATCCGAATGCCAAGGTGGTCTACCTGCATTCCGAGCGCTTCGTGGCCGACATGGTCAAGGCGCTGCAGTTGAACGCGATCAACGAGTTCAAGCGTTTCTACCGTTCGGTCGATGCGCTGTTGATCGATGACATTCAGTTCTTCGCCCGCAAGGAGCGCTCGCAGGAAGAGTTTTTCCACACCTTCAACGCCCTGCTCGAAGGCGGCCAGCAGGTGATCCTCACCAGTGACCGCTACCCGAAGGAAATCGAAGGCCTGGAAGAGCGTCTGAAGTCGCGTTTTGGCTGGGGACTGACGGTCGCCGTCGAGCCGCCGGAGCTGGAAACCCGCGTTGCCATCCTTATGAAGAAGGCCGACCAGGCCAAGGTTGAGTTGCCGCACGATGCCGCCTTCTTCATCGCCCAGCGCATCCGCTCCAACGTGCGTGAACTGGAAGGCGCCCTGAAACGGGTGATTGCCCACTCGCACTTCATGGGCCGCGACATCACCATCGAGCTGATCCGCGAGTCGCTCAAGGACTTGTTGGCGCTGCAGGACAAGCTGGTCAGTGTGGATAACATCCAGCGCACGGTGGCCGAGTACTACAAGATCAAGATCTCCGATCTGTTGTCCAAGCGTCGCTCGCGCTCGGTGGCGCGGCCACGGCAGGTGGCGATGGCGTTGTCGAAAGAGTTGACCAACCACAGTCTGCCGGAGATCGGCGACATGTTCGGCGGCCGCGACCACACCACCGTGCTGCACGCCTGTCGCAAGATCAATGAATTGAAGGAATCCGACGCGGACATCCGCGAGGACTACAAGAACCTGCTGCGTACACTGACGACCTGATGGCCGTCTGCGCAGCTATTTGAAGGCAAGGGACTAGACCATGCATTTCACCATTCAACGCGAAGCCCTGTTGAAACCCCTGCAACTGGTCGCAGGCGTCGTCGAGCGCCGCCAGACCTTGCCGGTTCTGTCCAACGTCCTGCTGGTCGTGCAAGGCCAGCAGCTGTCGTTGACCGGTACCGACCTGGAAGTCGAACTGGTTGGCCGCGTACAGCTGGAAGAACCGGCTGAACCGGGCGAGATCACCGTCCCGGCGCGCAAGCTGATGGACATCTGCAAGAGCCTGCCCAGCGATGTGCTGATCGACATCAAGGTCGACGAGCAGAAGTTGCTGGTCAAGGCCGGCCGCAGCCGTTTCACCCTTTCCACTTTGCCGGCCAATGACTTCCCGACCGTGGAAGAAGGCCCAGGCTCGCTGACCTGCCAGCTTGAGCAGAGCAAACTGCGCCGCCTGATTGAGCGCACCAGCTTCGCCATGGCCCAACAGGACGTGCGTTACTACCTCAACGGCATGCTGCTGGAAGTATCCCCCGGCACCTTGCGTGCCGTGGCCACCGATGGCCATCGCCTGGCGCTGTGCGCCATGCAGGCACCGATCGATCAAGCTGATCGTCATCAGGTCATCGTGCCGCGCAAAGGTATCCTGGAGCTGGCGCGCCTGCTGACAGACCCGGAAGGCATGGTCAGCATCGTTTTGGGCCAGCATCACATTCGTGCCACCACCGGTGAATTCACTTTCACCTCCAAGCTGGTGGACGGCAAGTTCCCGGACTACGAGCGCGTTCTGCCTAAAGGTGGCGACAAGCTGGTAATCGGCGACCGTCAGGCACTGCGCGAAGCGTTCAGCCGCACCGCGATCCTGTCCAACGAGAAGTACCGCGGCATTCGCCTGCAACTGGCCGCCGGTCAGCTGAAGATCCAGGCCAACAACCCGGAACAGGAAGAGGCGGAAGAAGAAATCAGCGTCGACTACAGCGGCAGCTCGTTGGAGATCGGTTTCAACGTCAGCTACCTGCTGGACGTGCTGGGTGTCATGACTACAGAGCAGGTGCGCCTGATTCTGTCGGACTCCAACAGCAGCGCCCTGTTGCAGGAAGCCGGCAATGACGACTCGTCCTACGTTGTCATGCCGATGCGTCTGTAACCCGTAGCAGGCGACATGTCCCTTCGACGTCTCTCGGTCACCGCGGTGCGCAACCTGCACCCGGTGACCCTCTCACCCTCCCCCCGCATCAACATCCTTTACGGCGCCAACGGCAGCGGCAAGACCAGCGTGCTCGAAGCTGTGCACCTGCTCGGTCTTGCGCGTTCGTTCCGCAGCACCCGGTTAAACCCGGTGATCCAGTACGATCAGCCGACCTGCACGGTGTTCGGCCAGGTCGAATTGGCTGAGGGCGGTTTGAGCAACCTTGGTGTGTCGCGGGAGCGCCAGGGGGATTTCACCATTCGCATCGATGGACAGAACGCGCGCAGCGCCGCGCAACTGGCAGAGATGCTGCCTTTGCAGTTGATCAATCCGGACAGTTTCCGGCTGCTCGAAGGTGCGCCCAAAGTGCGCCGGCAGTTCCTCGATTGGGGCGTGTTCCACGTGGAACCCCGCTTCATGGCTACCTGGCAGCGCCTGCAGAAGGCCCTGCGGCAGCGGAACTCATGGCTGCGGCATGGTACACTGGACGCCGTTTCGCAAGCCGCCTGGGATCGAGAGTTATGTCTCGCCAGTGCGGAGATAGATGAATACCGTCGCAACTATATCAAGGCCTTGAAGCCTGTCTTCGAGCAGACCCTGAGCGAACTGGTCGAACTGGACGGGCTGACCCTGAGCTACTACCGAGGCTGGGACAAGGACCGGGAACTCAATGAAGTTCTCGCCGCCTCCCTCCTTCGCGATCAGCAGATGGGCCACACCCAGGCCGGGCCACAGCGTGCTGATCTGCGCCTTCGATTGGGCGCGAACAATGCGGCCGACATTCTTTCGCGTGGGCAGCAGAAGTTGGTGGTCTGCGCCCTGCGCATTGCACAGGGGCACCTGGTCAGCCAGGTTCGTCGCGGTCAGTGTATTTATCTGGTGGATGACTTGCCGTCCGAGCTGGACGAGCAACACCGCCGCGCCCTGTGCCGCTTGCTTGAAGAATTGAACTGCCAGGTGTTCATCACCTGTGTAGACCACGAATTTCTGAGGGAAGGCTGGCAAACGGAAACGCCAGTTGCCTTGTTCCACGTGGAACAAGGCCGTATCACCCAGACCCACGACCATCGGGAGTGAAGGCATGAGCGAAAATCAAACGTACGACTCCTCCAGCATCAAAGTGCTGAAAGGGCTGGATGCCGTACGCAAACGTCCCGGCATGTACATTGGCGACACCGATGACGGCAGCGGCCTGCACCACATGGTATTCGAGGTGGTCGACAACTCGATCGACGAAGCCCTGGCCGGACACTGTGATGACATCACCGTCATCATTCACCCGGACGAATCCATCAGCGTCCGTGACAACGGCCGTGGTATTCCGGTCGATGTGCATAAAGAAGAAGGCGTTTCTGCGGCCGAGGTCATCATGACCGTGCTGCACGCCGGCGGTAAGTTCGATGATAACTCCTACAAGGTGTCCGGCGGTCTGCACGGTGTAGGTGTATCGGTAGTGAATGCTCTGTCCGAACAGCTGGTGCTCACCGTTCGTCGTAGCGGCAAGATCTGGGAACAGACCTACGTCCATGGTGTGCCCCAAGCGCCGATGGCTGTGGTGGGTGACAGCGAAACCACCGGTACCCACATTCACTTCAAGCCTTCGGCTGAAACTTTCAAGAACATCCACTTCAGCTGGGACATCCTCGCCAAGCGTATCCGCGAGCTGTCGTTCCTGAACTCCGGCGTCGGTATCCTGTTGAAGGATGAGCGCAGCGGGAAGGAAGAGTTCTTCAAGTACGAGGGCGGCCTGCGTGCTTTCGTTGAGTACCTGAATACCAACAAGACTCCGGTCAACTCCCAGGTCTTCCACTTCAACGTCCAGCGTGAAGATGGCGTGGGTGTTGAGATTGCCCTGCAGTGGAACGACAGCTTCAACGAAAACCTGCTGTGCTTCACCAACAACATTCCCCAGCGCGACGGTGGTACCCACCTGGTCGGCTTCCGCTCCTCGCTTACCCGTAGCCTGAACAGCTACATCGAGCAGGAAGGCCTGGCGAAAAAGAACAAGGTTGCCACCACCGGTGACGACGCCCGTGAAGGCTTGACCGCGATCATTTCGGTCAAGGTGCCGGATCCGAAGTTCAGCTCGCAGACCAAGGACAAGCTGGTTTCCTCGGAGGTGAAGACCGCCGTGGAACAGGAGATGAACAAATACTTCGCCGACTTCCTGTTGGAAAACCCCAACGAAGCCAAGGCCGTGGTTGGCAAGATGATCGATGCCGCACGTGCCCGTGAAGCGGCGCGTAAAGCGCGCGAGATGACTCGTCGCAAAGGCGCCCTGGATATCGCTGGCTTGCCGGGCAAACTGGCCGACTGCCAGGAGAAGGACCCTGCCCTTTCCGAACTGTACCTGGTGGAGGGTGACTCCGCGGGTGGCTCGGCCAAGCAAGGCCGCAACCGTCGTACCCAGGCGATCCTGCCGCTGAAGGGCAAGATCCTCAACGTCGAGAAGGCACGCTTCGACAAGATGATCTCCTCGCAGGAGGTCGGCACGCTGATCACCGCACTGGGCTGTGGCATCGGCCGCGAAGAGTACAACATCGACAAGCTGCGCTATCACAACATCATCATCATGACCGATGCTGACGTCGACGGTTCGCACATCCGTACCCTGCTGCTGACCTTCTTCTTCCGTCAGCTGCCGGAGCTGGTCGAGCGCGGCTACATCTACATCGCCCAGCCACCGCTGTACAAGGTGAAGAAAGGCAAGCAGGAGCAGTACATCAAGGACGACGAGGCCATGGAAGAATACATGACCCAATCGGCCCTCGAAGATGCCAGCCTGCACCTGGATGAAGCAGCGCCAGCAGTATCTGGTGTCCAGCTACAAGCACTGGTAAACGAGTTCCGCGGTGTGATGAAAACGCTGAAGCGTCTGTCACGTCTGTATCCGGAAGAGCTGACCGAGAACTTCATCTACCTGCCTAAAGTTACCGTCGAGCAATTGGCTGACAAGGCGCAGATGGATGATTGGCTCAAAGCGTTCCAGCAGCGCCTGGACAACAGCCAGCGTTCTGGTTTGGCCTACAAGGCTGACTTGCACGAGGACAAGGAACGTAATATCTGGCTGCCAGTGGTGGAAACCACGTCCCACGGCTTGGCCAGCTACGTCACCTTCAACCGTGATTTCTTCGGCAGCAATGACTACCGCAGTGTCGTCGCCCTCGGCGAAAACCTCGGTACGTTGTTGGGCGAAGGTGCCTACGTTCAGCGCGGTGAGCGTCGCAAGGCGGTCACCGAGTTCAAGGAAGCCCTCGACTGGCTGATGAACGAGAGCACCAAGCGCCACACTATCCAGCGATATAAAGGGCTGGGTGAGATGAACCCGGATCAGCTGTGGGAAACCACCATGGACCCGACCGTGCGCCGCATGCTCAAGGTAACCATCGAGGACGCTATCGCCGCCGACCAACTGTTCAACACCCTGATGGGTGATGCGGTCGAGCCACGTCGCGACTTCATCGAAAGCAACGCTTTGTCGGTGTCCAACCTGGACTTCTGATAAGCGGGCAGTAACGAAAAGCCAATCCCCAGGGATTGGCTTTTTTTTTACGCTCACGAATGTTCCACGTGGAACTACGAAATCCCCAAGTCCTTTAGTCGACGGTACAGCGTACGTTCACTCATCCCAAGGTGGTCAGCCAGCTCACTGCGAGAGCCGTTAAAGGTTTCCAAGGCATGGGCCAGATCGGCCATCTTGTTCCTTCCGCGTCCCCGGTTAACAGGTTGCGTTGTAGTCGGATGGAGCTCCTCCGGAAGATGCTCGGGACGAATCAATCCATCATCCGCAAACAATCGCGCCCGCTCCAGTATGTTTCTGAGCTCGCGAATATTGCCTGGGAAGGTATGAAGAACGAGGCGTTCGAGTGCCTCAGGGCTAACCTTGGGCGCGTGCTTGCCGGCCATGCGTTGCAGCAGGCTCTCACAGAGCAACGGCAAATCCTCGACTCGCTCACGTAGTGACGGCAGGCGAATCGGAAATCCGCTGATGCGGTAATACAGGTCTTCGCGGAATGTCCCTTCGGCGGCCATCTCTTTCAATGGCTTGTGCGTGGCCGAGACCAGACGGAAATCTGAATGGACTGTGCGCGTGCTGCCGACCGGACGGAAGCTTCCGGACTCGATCAGACGTAGCAACTTCACCTGCATGGCCAGCGGCACCTCACCGATCTCGTCGAGGAACAAGGTTCCACCGTGAGCCGCTTCTGCCAGGCCGATCTTGCGCTGAGTCGCGCCGGTGAAGGCGCCCTTCTCATAGCCGAACAGTTCACTTTCGAACAGCGACTCGGTCAACCCGGTGCAGTCCACCACCACCAAAGGGCCATTGGCTCGGGGACTGCCCAGGTGCAAGGCCCGGGCGAACAGCTCCTTGCCCGTCCCGGATTCACCCTGGAGCAAGACCGGAATCTGCGCGGGGGCGGCACGCTGCAGACTGGAAACGGCGTTCTTGAAGGACGGAGCCCGGCCAACCAAACCCTGTTGTTGAGGTTGTGCCGATGCCAGGGTGACGCTGGTCAGCCGCTCGACGAACGCCACCACCCTGCCCTCGTCGTCGAGGATCGGACGCAGTTCTACATCCACATGTTCAGGCCCGCGTGGAGTGTGATGGATGTGCAGCACACGCTCGGGCACCTTGCTGTCCAGCGACTTGCGCAGCGGGCAGTGTTCACCCGCCTGGTCGCAGGGAACGGCATAGTGATGGGAAACCCGATGGCACTTATCGCCGATTGGCGCGTGCTCCTCATTGCCGAACTGGCGACGGTAGGCCGCGTTGGCAGCGAGGATGTTGTAGTCGGTGTCCAGCACGATGCTGGGCAGCACATCGTGTTCGAGGTAGGACACCAGCGCGAGGATCGCGGGATGGGAAGCGGCTAGCATGACAGCACCAGAGGAAGGACCTGGCGAGCGTAACAAGGACTGCCAAACACTGCCATCGGCTGACAGTCGACTGCCAGGAACTGTCACCTTTGGGTTGCTGGAATGAGGGCTGCTGCGCGCCCTTCGCGGCTCGAGACCGTTCCTACGGGGGGAAGGCGTCTATCTGAAAGGCTGGCATGCATCTTGATAAAGCACCTCCCACTGCCTATGCCTTCAAGGAGGCTTGGGACAACTGGAGAGTGCAATGATCATCGGCAACAACCTTCACGTTGAAGAGTTCTTCGACAAGGCGACCTGGACCATCAGCTACCTGGTCATGGATGGCGAGACGCGGCAATGCGCGCTGATCGACAGCGTGC
Organism: Pseudomonas sp. FG36; assembly: GCF_057809275.1. NCBI lineage: Bacteria > Pseudomonadati > Pseudomonadota > Gammaproteobacteria > Pseudomonadales > Pseudomonadaceae > Pseudomonas > Pseudomonas sp. FG36. The sequence continues at coordinate 13,517 of NZ_JBMDJQ010000010.1, read as the reverse complement.
TGGATTACGACCCCAAGTCCGGGCGCACCTGCACCGATTCGGCGGATAAGCTGATCGCCCGCGTCGAGGCGCTGGATGCCAAGGTGCAATGGATCCTGGATACCCATGTGCACGCCGACCATTTGTCCGCGGCGGCCTACCTCAAGGCGCGGCTGGGCGGCAGCATCGCAATCGGTGCGCAGATCACCCAGGTACAGAAAGTCTTCGGCACCCTGTTCAACGCCGAACCGGGCTTTGCTCGGGACGGCAGTCAGTTCGACGTGCTGTTCGAAGATGAAGAAGGATTCCGCATCGGCAACCTGCATGCCCGTGCCCTGCACACCCCTGGGCATACCCCGGCGTGCATGAGCTATATGATCGAGGATGCGGGTGAGACCGCCGTGTTCGTCGGCGACACATTGTTCACTCCCGACTATGGCACCGCTCGTTGCGACTTCCCGGGCGCCAGCGCAAGAACCCTGTACAAGTCGATCCGTCGCCTGCTCGCCTTCCCGGACCAGACCCGGCTGTTCATGTGCCACGACTACCTGCCTGGTGGCCGTGAGCTGTGCTTCGTCACCACCGTGGCCGAGCAACGCGCCGACAACATCCATATTCATCAAGGGGTCAGCGAAGACAGCTTCGTGCAGATGCGCGAAGCCCGTGACAAGACCCTCGACATGCCCGTGCTGATCTTGCCGTCGGTGCAGATCAACATGCGCAGCGGGCAATTCCCCGAACCTGAAGAAAACGGTGTGAGCTATCTGAAGATCCCGCTGAACAAGCTGTAAGTCACGCCGTACCCATAACGAGATTTCCAAGGAACACTGCCATGCCTGCCCTGCCCCCTGCCGATTCCTCCCGTGCCGACCACCACAAGGTGGTGATCGTCGGCGCCGGTGCCGCCGGTATCGCCACCGCCTCCAGCCTGATCGCCCGTGATCCTTCGCTGGATATTGCCCTGATCGACCCCGCCGATGTGCACTACTACCAGCCCGGCTGGACCATGGTCGGTGCCGGTGTGTTCAAGGCGTCGAGTACCGCCCAGACCATGGCCGCCACCCTGCCCCGCGGTGTGCGCTGGATCAAGGCGCGGGTGGACGGCTTCGATCCCCAGGGCCAACTGGTGCTGCTCGAGGGTGGTCGCGCTGTCAGTTATGAACAGCTGGTGGTCTGCCCGGGCTTGAAGCTCGATTGGAATGCCATCGAAGGCTTGAGTGAGACCCTCGGGCGCAACGGCGTCACCTCCAACTACCGCTATGACCTGGCGCCCTATACCTGGCAACTGGTGCAGGACCTCAAGCAGGGGCGCGCCCTTTTCACCCAGCCGCCGATGCCGATCAAGTGCGCCGGGGCGCCGCAGAAGGCGCTGTACCTGTCATGTGACCACTGGCTGCGCAGCGGCCACCTGGGCAACGTGAGGGCCAGTTTCTTCAATGCCGGCGCGGTGCTGTTCGGTGTGCCGGACTATGTACCGGCGCTGATGAGCTACATCGACAAGTACGACATCGACCTGAACTATCAGCATCGCCTGACGGCGGTGGATGGCGCGAACAAGCGCGCTACGTTCGTGCGCACCCTCCCCGACGGCACTACCGAGACCCGCGTCGAAGCCTTCGACATGTTGCATGTGGTTCCGCCCCAGGTGGCGCCTGAATTCATCCGTCAGAGCCCGCTGGCCGACGCGGCGGGTTGGGTGGACGTCGACCCGCACACCTTGCGCCATCGCCAGTTTGGCAATATCCATGCCCTGGGCGACGTGGCCAATACCACCAACGCCAAGACCGCCGCCGCCGCCCGCAAGCAGGCACCGGTGGTGGCCAACAATGTGCTGGTCGCGCTTGGTCGGCTCGCGACCCTCGCGCAATACGATGGCTATGGCTCCTGCCCGCTGACAGTGGAGCGTGGCAAGATCGTCCTGGCCGAGTTCACCTACGGCGGCAAGCTGGCACCGAGCTTCCCGCGGTGGCTGCTCGATGGCCGCAAGCCAACTCGCCTGGCCTGGCTGCTCAAGGCGCAGATCCTGCCGCCGCTGTACTGGAAGGCCATGCTCAAGGGCCGCGAGTGGCTGGCCCGGCCGCAACCTCTGGTGGTCGAGGCGCAACAGTGATCGAGCACCAACTGCTGGGCGCCGGGCTCGGCGCGATCATTGGTGCGGTGTTGGCGCTGACTGGCGCCGGTGGCGGCATCCTCGCGGTGCCGCTGTTGGTGTTCGGCTTGGGTCTGAGCATGGTCGAGGCGGCTCCGATCGGCCTGCTGGCCGTGGGGTTGGCGGCGGCAGTCGGTGCGGTGCTCGGCCTGCGCCAGGGGCTGGTGCGTTATCGGGCGGCACTGTTCATCGCGCTGATCGGGATTGCCTGTGCGCCGTTCGGCTTGATGCTCGCTCACCGTGTGTCCAACACACCGTTGGCCTTGGTCTTCGCCGGGGTGCTGGTGTACGCCTGTTTGCGGATATGGCGCAAGGCAGCACGTGAGCTGCGTGGCGAGTCACCCTGCGGCGAACGGGAGATCATGCCCTGCGTGCTCAACCCGCTGCAGGGGCGCTTGCGCTGGACCCTGCCCTGCGCCCGGGCACTGGCGTTCACCGGGATGCTGTCGGGGTTGCTGTCTGGCCTGTTGGGCGTCGGTGGCGGCTTCGTGATCATTCCTGCCTTGAACCGCTACACCAACCTGAACATGCAAAGTATCGTCTCCACCTCGCTGGCGGTGATCGCCCTGGTGTCCACTGGCAGTGTGGTCAGCGCCAGCGTGGCGGGTGTGATGCATTGGTGGGTCGGCGCACCGTTCGCCGCAGGGGCGGTGCTGGGCTTGCTGCTGGCGCGGCCATTGGCTAGCAAGCTTGCCGGTCCGCGCCTGCAGCAGCTGTTCGCCGTGGTGGGCTGCGGCGCTGCCGTGCTGCTCGCCGGCAAGGCGCTACTCGGCTAGCAACTCATCCTGTTCGGCGGCGCACAGCGCCAGCAGGTAATCCCACACCACGCGCAGGCGCACTGACTTGTGCAGCTCGCGGCGAGTGCAGATCCAGTAGCTGCGCTGGATGGTCTCGCCGGGCAGCACGCGTACCAGCTTGGGATCGTGGCGGGCCATATAGTTGGGCAGCACGGCGATACCCAGCCCGGCCTGGGCGGCGTGCTGCTGGGCGATCACGCTGGTGCTGCGGAACACCACGTTCGGCGCTCGGCAGAAGCTGTTGAGGAACAGCAGTTCCTGGCTGAACAGCAGGTCGTCGACATAACCGATCCAGTTGTGCCGGGCCAGATCTTCACGCGTGTCGAGCGGTGGCGCTTGATTCAGGTATTCCTGGCTGGCGTACAGGGCGAGACGGTAGTCGGTGAGCTTGCGAGTGATAAGCAGGTCAGCGTTGGGTCGTTCCAGGTGGATGCTGATCTCGGCTTCGCGGTTGAGGATACTCACGAACCGAGGCACCGCCACCAGTTCCACTTCCAGCCCCGGGTAACGTTGGAACAGTGCCTTCATGCGCGGAGTGAAGAACATGATGCCGATGCCTTCGGTCACGCCAAGGCGGATCTTGCCCAGCGGCGTGATGGCCTGGGTGATCTCTTCCTGAGCCAGCAAGGCGACGTTCTCCATGGCTTCGGCATGCTTGAGCAGGGCCTGGCCCGAGGGGGTGAGCTCGTAGCCCTGGGCGTGCTGGACGAACAGCGCGGTACCAAGGTGCTTTTCGATGCTCTCGATATGCCGGGCCACGGTGCTGTGGGTGGTGTTGAGGCGCTTGGCGGCGCTAAGCAGGCGGCCGCTGCGCTGCAACTCGAGGAAAAACCGCAGATCGTTCCAGTCGAACATGGGCGTCCTTGGATGTGCTGGCTGTCGAAGCCATCGCGGGGCAAGCCCGCTCCCACAATCGGATAGTCGCTGTGCTAAAACGCACAACGGCTGCGCGAAATCTCGTGTTTCCTCCGCGAAATTAATCAATAAGATGGATCGGGACAAGAATAATAATCAGGCGCGAGGTTGCACATGCCATCAGCCGATTCTGTCTACGACTACGTGGTCGTGGGTGCCGGTCCCGCCGGTTGCCTGCTGGCCAATCGCTTGTCCGCCGATCCATCCTGCCGCGTGTTGCTGCTCGAGGCGGGTGGCCGTGACAACTATCCCTGGATTCATATCCCCGTCGGTTACCTCTACTGCATCGGCAATCCACGTACCGACTGGTGCATGAAGACCGAGGCCCAGCCTGGGCTGAACGGGCGTGCCCTGGGCTATCCGCGGGGCAAGGTGCTGGGTGGCTGTTCATCCATCAACGGCATGATCTACATGCGCGGCCAGGCCGCCGACTATGACCGTTGGGCCGAGCAAGGCAACGAAGGCTGGGCATGGAAGGATGTGCTACCGCTGTTCAAGGCCAGCGAGAGCCACTATGCCGGTGCCAGCGATAGCCATGGCGCAGACGGTGAATGGCGGGTCGAGCAGCAGCGCTACAGCTGGCCGATCCTCGATGCCTTTCGCGATGCGGCCGAACAGAGCGGCATCGCCAGGATCGACGACTTCAATACAGGCGACAACGCCGGTTGTGGATACTTTCAGGTCAACCAGCGCAGCGGTGTGCGTTGGAACTCGGCCAAGGCATTTCTCAGGCCCATTCTCAAGCGCCCGAACCTGACCGTGCTGACCGGCGTGCAGGTCGACCAGGTGTTGCTCGGCAACACCCGCGCCCGGGCTGTAAGGGCGCTGTGGCAAGGTGCATGGCATGAGTTCGCGGCACGCCGCGAGATTATTCTCTGTGCAGGTTCGGTCGGTTCGCCCGGGATCCTGCAGCGCTCGGGGATCGGCCCACGCAAACTGCTCGAAGGGTTGGGCATCGCCGTGCGTCACGATATGCCTGGTGTCGGCGGCAACCTGCAGGACCATCTGCAGCTGCGGTTGATCTACCAGATCCAGAACACGCGCACCCTCAACCAGATGGCCAACAGCCTGTGGGGCAAGCTGGGCATGGGCCTGCGCTATGCATACGACCGCAGTGGACCACTGGCCATGGCGCCGAGTCAGTTGGGTGCGTTCGCCCGTTCGAGCCCAGAGCAAGAGACAGCCAACCTTCAGTATCACGTCCAGCCCTTGTCGCTGGAGCGCTTCGGCGAGCCGCTGCACCGGTTCCCGGCCTTCACCGCGTCGGTATGCAACCTGCGCCCGGCCAGCCGGGGGCGGATCGATATCCGCTCGGCGGACATGAATGCCGCGCCGCTGATCGACCCCAACTACCTCAGCGCCCCCGAGGACCTGCGCGTGGCCGCCGATGCCATCCGCCTTACCCGGCGCATCGTCCAGGCCCCTGCCCTGGCTGCCTTCGAACCCCGCGAGTACCTGCCAGGCCCTGCCCTGCAGAGCGAAGAAGACCTGCACCAGGCCGCCGGCCAGATCGGCACCACCATCTTCCATCCGGTAGGTACCTGCCGCATGGGCAGTGGTGCGCTCGATGTTGTGGATAACCAGCTGCGCGTGCACGGTATTCCGGGCCTGCGTGTGGCGGATGCCTCGATCATGCCGCAGATAGTCTCCGGCAATACCTGTTCACCCACGTTGATGATTGCCGAAAAGGCGGCACAACTGATCCTCAAGGGGGCCAACACCCAGACCAACCTCAGCGACAGCAACGCGATACCGACGCCCTGACCCGGGTGTGTGCAACAGCGGCAGCGCGGTCAGCGGCTGCCGGCAGTGGAACAACAAGAATAATCACTGTGGCCCCAAGGGCCGAGGACAGCAACGATGTCGGATTACATCCAGGAACAGGGTGCGGTGGCGAGCAGCCCGAGCCGCCGTGAGGAACGCAAGATCATTTTCGCGTCATCCCTCGGGACAGTGTTCGAGTGGTATGACTTCTTTCTCTATGGCGCCTTGGCGGCGGTGATCAGCAAGCAGTTCTTTGCAGGGGTCAACGACACCACCGCGTTCATCTTTGCCTTGATGGCCTTCGCCGCCGGTTTCCTGGTGCGCCCGTTCGGCGCCTTGGTGTTCGGCCGTCTGGGGGACATGATCGGGCGCAAGTACACCTTCCTGGTGACCATCGTACTGATGGGCCTCTCGACCTTCGCCGTCGGTCTGCTGCCCACCTATGCCAGCATCGGTATCGCCGCGCCGATCATCCTCGTCATACTGCGCATGCTCCAGGGACTGGCGCTGGGCGGTGAATACGGCGGTGCGGCCACTTACGTGGCCGAACACGCCCCGCCCGGCAAGCGCGGTTTCCACACCGGTTTCATACAGTCCACCGCCACACTCGGCCTGCTGTTGTCGTTGATCGTGGTCCTGGCCAGTCGCTACATCAGCGGCGATCAGTTCGAGACCTGGGGCTGGCGTCTGCCGTTCCTGCTATCGATCGTCCTGCTGGCGATCTCCACCTGGATCCGCATGAGCATGCACGAGTCGCCGGCGTTCGTGAAAATGAAAGCCCAGGGCAAGATAAGCAAGTCGCCGATCCGCGAATCGTTCACCTCCTGGCCGAACCTCAAGGTGGTCCTGACCGCGCTGTTCAGCATCAACGCCGGGCAAGCGGTGACCTTCTACACCGCACAGTTCTATGTGCTGTTCTTCATGACCCAGATGCTCAAGATGGACCCGGCCCAGGCCAATACCCTGTTGATCATCAGCGTGGTGATCGGCGCGCCGTTCTTCGTGTTCTTCGGCTGGCTGTCGGACCGTATCGGGCGTAAGCCAATCCTCATGGTCGGCCTGCTGCTGGCCACCGTGTGCTACTTCCCGATGTTCAAGGCGCTGAGCCATTACGCCAACCCGCAGATCGACGCCGCCAGCCGGGAAGCGCCCATCGTCGTCAGCGCCAACCCGCAAGGCTGCACCTTCCAGTTCGACCCGGTGGGCAAGGCCCGTTTCGACAGCCCCTGCGACAAGGTAAAGACCTTCCTGGTCAAACAGGGCCTGCCCTACAGCTCGGTCGAGGCTGCCGGCAGCGAAGTGCAGGTGAGCATCGGTGACAAGACCATCAACGGCTTCGACGAGGCGGCCATGCGCAGCGCCATCGAAGCGGCTGGCTATCCGGCCAAGGCCGACCCGGCGCATGTGAACCAGGTGATGGTGGTGGTGCTGATCGTTGCCATGATCCTGATCGCCACCATGACTTACGGGCCACTGGCGGCGGTCATGGTCGAGCTGTTCCCGACGCGGATCCGCTATACCTCGATGTCCCTGCCCTACCATATCGGCAACGGCTGGTTCGGTGGCTTCCTGCCAACGGTGTCGTTCGCGTTGGTGGTGTACACCGGGGATATCTTCTATGGACTGTGGTATCCGGTGCTGATCACCGGAGTGAGCCTGGTGGTGGGGATCTTCTGCCTGAAAGAGACCAAGGACGTGGATATCGACAAGGTGTGAGGATTGCTCTGGGGGCAAGCCCGCTCCCATGCGTCTGAGAAGCGCACAAAAAAACCGGCGTAAAAGCCGGTTTTTTTATAGCGCGAAAAAACTTATGCACGATTTTAGCAAAAACGTCATACATGGAAATAAACAGCTAATTCAACAACTTAGCATGTATTCACGATCATCCATGCAAAACTTGCTAACAAGTTATCCACAGATCGTCAGGCTGGCTGCTGCTCCGGGTTTTCCGCCAGCGGCGGCAGTGAACCCATGGCTCGCTGGGTCGCTTCGTTCCAGGCCTGGGCGCGGTCGTTCAGCTCGGCGATGGCACGTGGGCCAGTGCCCACTGCATACATCGGTTCACCGATCACCACCTCGATAGTTCCCGGGCGCTTGCCCCAGCCTTCACGCGGCCAGAACTTGCCGGCGTTGTGGGCAATCGGCAGTACCGGCAGGCCGGCGTTGACCGCCAGGGCGGTACCGCCGCGGGAGAACTTGCCGATCTGGCCATGGGGCACGCGGGTGCCTTCGGGGAAGATCAGCACCCAGATGCCTTGCTTGAGCAGCTCGTCGCCCTGGCTGGCGACCTGGCGCAGCGCTTCCTTGGGGTTCTTGCGATCGATGGCGATCGGCCGCAGCATGGCCATGGCCCAACCGAAGAACGGCACGTATAGCAGTTCGCGCTTGAGCACCTGGCTAAGCGGCGAGAAATACGCGGAGAGCAGGAAGGTTTCCCAGGTGCTCTGGTGGTTCGACAGGATCACGCAAGGTACTTTCGGCACGTTTTCGGCACCGGTGATCTTGTAGTCGATGCCCAGGACCGTGCGCACCAAAAACAACGCACAGCGGCACCAGTACACGTTGATGAACTTGTAGCGCTTGGGGAACGGCAGGAAGGGCGCGACGAAGAAGCTCAGCGAGCACCACAGCAGCGAACTGGTGCCCAACAGCAGGTAAAAAAGAAAGATTCTGATCGCCTGCAGGATCGACATAGTGGCATGTACCGTTGCGGGGCGTGCCCGCCTAATGAAAAGTGCGCCGTTCCTGGCGCACTCATTTAAATAAGTTCTCTGGCGATGGCTGCCAGATCGTCGAAAATCAGTGTAGTTTGCGGGACGCCTTTTTCCAGGGTCCTCTCGCCCTTGCCGGTTTTTACCAGCACGGGTTGTGCATCGACGGCCAGGGCCGCCTCCAGGTCACCTTTGCTGTCGCCAACGAACCACACGCCGGCCAGGGGCACCTGGTAATGCTCGGCAATGGTCCGCAGCATGCCGGGTTTGGGCTTGCGGCATTCGCAGCCCTCGTCCGGGCCGTGCGGGCAATGCACGATCAGGCCGACCTCGCCGCCCTGCTCGGCCACCAGCGCGCGCAGGCGCGCATGCATGGCCTCGAGGGTTTCCAGCGGGTAGTAGCCGCGGGCAATACCGGACTGGTTAGTGGCCACGGCCACCGTCCAGCCCGCCTTGCTCAACTGCGCGATGGCCTCGATCGAGCCGGGAATGGGGATCCACTCCTCCAGCGACTTGATGTAGGCGTCGGAGTCGTGGTTGATCACTCCGTCTCGATCAAGAATCAGCAGTTTCAACGACTTACCCCAGCAGCGAGATATCGGCCACGCCCAGGAACAGACCGCGCAGGCGGCTGAGCAGGGCATAACGGTTGGCGCGTACCTTGGCGTCCTCGGCATTGACCATCACCGCCTCGAAGAAGGCGTCGACCGGGTCACGCAGGGCAGCCAGGCGGGCCAGTGCTTCGCTGTACTGGCGGGCGGCCGCCATCGGTTGCACGGCCTGGTCGGCCTGCTGGATGGCCGAGTACAGGGAGAACTCGTTGGCGTTGTCGAAGTACTTCGGCTCGACCTGATCGGCGATGGCGCCTTCGGCCTTGCTCAGCAGGTTCGACACACGCTTGTTCGCCGCGGCCAGGGCTTCGGCTTCCGGCAGCTTGCGGAAGGCCTGCACGGCCTGCACGCGCTGGTCGAAGTCCAGCGCCGAGCCCGGCTTCAGGGCACGCACCGACAGGTAGGTGGAGACGTCGATGCCTTCGTCCTCGTAGCGTGCGCGCAGGCGGTCGAAGACGAACTCCAGTACCTGCTCGGACAGGCCGGCGGCCTTGACCTTGGCACCGAACTGCTTGACCGCGAACTCGACCGCGACATTCAGGTCCAGGTCCAGCTGCTTCTCGATCAGGATACGCAGCACGCCGAGGGCGGCACGGCGCAGGGCGTATGGGTCCTTGCTGCCGGTGGGCAGCATGCCGATGCCGAAGATACCGACCAGGGTGTCGAGCTTGTCGGCGATGGCCACGGCGGCACCGGTGAGGGTCTGCGGCAGCTCGGCGCCAGCGCCGCGCGGCATGTACTGCTCGTTCAGCGCCAGGGCGACGTCTTGTGGCTCGCCATCGTTGAGGGCGTAGTAGTAGCCGGCAATACCCTGCATTTCAGGGAACTCACCGACCATTTCCGAGGCCAGGTCGCACTTCGACAGCAGGCCGGCACGACCAGCGTTGGCGGCGCTGCCACCGATGTACGGGGCAATGAAGGCGGCCAGCTTGGAGACGCGCTCGGCTTTTTCGAACACGGTACCCAGCTGAGCCTGGAACACCACGTTCTTCAGGCGCTCGTTGAAGCTTTCCAGGGGCTGCTTCTTGTCCTGCTTGAAGAAGAACTCGGCGTCGGTCAGGCGCGGGCGCACGACCTTCTCGTTGCCCTGCACGATCTGCTTGGGATCACGGCTCTCGACGTTGGCCACGGTGATGAAGCGCGGCAGCAGCTTGCCTTCGCTGTCCAGCAGGCAGAAGTACTTCTGGTTGTCCTGCATGGTGGTGATCAGCGCTTCCTGCGGCACCTCGAGGAAACGCTCCTCGAACGAGCAAACCAGCGGCACCGGCCACTCGACCAGGGCGGTCACTTCGTCCAGCAGCGCCGGCGGCACGATGGCGGTGCCTTCCTGCTGCATGGCCAGCTCTGCGGTGCGCTTGCTGATCAGTTCGCGACGCTCGGCAAAGTCGGCAAGCACGTGGGCCTTGCGCAGGTCCTCGACGTAGTTGGCCGGGGTGGTGATGAGTACGTTTTCCGGGTGGTGGAAGCGGTGGCCACGGGATTCACGGCCGGCTTTCTGGGCCAGGATGGTGCAGTCGACGACCTGATCGCCCAGCAGCATCACCAGCCACTGGGTCGGGCGCACGAACTCTTCACGGCTGGCGCCCCAGTGCATGCGCTTGGGGATCGGCAGGTCGTTGAGCGAATCCTCGACGATGGTAGGCAGCAGGCTGGCGGTGGCCTTGCCCGGAATGTGCTGGGAGAAGCGCAGCTTCGGGCCGCTCTGGTCGATGTCCGACAGCTCGACGCCGCACTTCTTGGCAAAGCCCAGGGCGGCCTGGGTCGGCTGGCCTTCGGCGTTGAATGCGGCCTGCACGGGCGGGCCGTCGATGTTGATGCTGCGGTCCGGCTGCTGCACATCCAGCTGGCGGATAAGCACGGCCAGGCGGCGCGGCGCGGCGTAGACCTGCTTGCCGGTGTAGTTCAGGCCGGCGGCCTGCAGGCCTTTCTCGATGCCGGCGAGGAAAGCGTCGCCCAGCGTGGCCAGGGCCTTGGGTGGCAGCTCTTCGGTGCCCAGTTCAACCAGGAAATCTTGAGCACTCATTGTGCAGCCTCCAGCTTAGCCAACACTTCGTCACGCAGTTCAGGGGTGGCCATCGGGAAGCCCAGGCGTGCGCGAGCTTGCAGATAGCTTTGCGCCACGTCCCGGGCCAGGGTACGTACGCGCAGGATGTAGCGCTGGCGCTCGGTCACCGAGATGGCGCGGCGGGCGTCCAGCAGGTTGAAGGTGTGCGAGGCCTTCAGGACCATTTCATAGGTCGGCAGCGGCAGGTCCAGCTTGATCAGGCGGTTCGCTTCGCTTTCGTAGAAGTCGAACAGTTCGAACAGCTTCTCGACGTTGGCGTGCTCGAAGTTGTAGGTCGACTGCTCCACTTCGTTCTGGTGGAACACGTCGCCATAGGTGACCTTGCCGAACGGGCCGTCGGCCCACACCAGGTCGTAGACCGAGTCCACGCCCTGGATGTACATGGCCAGGCGCTCCAGGCCGTAGGTGATTTCACCAGTGACCGGGTAGCACTCGATACCGCCGACTTGCTGGAAGTAGGTGAACTGAGTCACCTCCATGCCATTCAGCCAGATTTCCCAGCCCAGGCCCCAGGCGCCGAGGGTTGGCGATTCCCAGTTGTCTTCGACGAAGCGAATGTCGTGAACCAGCGGGTCGATGCCGATGGCCTTCAGCGAGCCGAGGTACAGCTCCTGGAAGTTCGCCGGGTTTGGCTTGAGCACCACCTGGAACTGATAGTAGTGCTGCAGGCGGTTGGGGTTTTCGCCATACCGCCCGTCGGCAGGGCGACGGCTGGGCTGCACATAGGCGGCGTTCCAGGTCTCCGGGCCCACGGCGCGCAGGAAGGTAGCGGTGTGGAAAGTGCCGGCGCCTACTTCCATATCGTAGGGCTGAAGCACCACACAACCTTGAGCTGCCCAGTAGTTCTGCAGGGCGAGGATCAGGTCTTGGAAGGTACGCACGGCTGGCGTAGGCTGGCTCACGAAATTCACCTGTATCTGGGGATGCGGATGTAAAGAGCGGGAGTATACCCGATTCGCCTCGCCCTCTACGTTATTGGAGCCTTATGCCACGCTGCTTTTGGTGTTCCGACGATCCGTTGTATCAGGCCTATCACGACCACGAGTGGGGAACGCCGCAGCGCGACCCGGCGTTGCTCTTCGAGATGCTTTTGCTCGAAGGGTTCCAGGCGGGGTTGTCGTGGATCACGGTATTGAAGAAGCGCGAGCGCTATCGTGAGGTGCTGCACGGCTTCGATCCGCTGAAACTGTCGCAGCTCAGCGATGAACGCATCGAGGAGCTTATGCTGGATGCTGGCATCATCCGCAACCGCCTCAAGCTCAAGGCCGTGCGCCGCAATGCCCAGGCCTGGCTGGCTGTGGATAACCCCGCCGAGTGGCTATGGTCGTTCGTCGGCGGCGCGCCGAAGATCAACCATTTCCAGGGGCGTGGCGACGTGCCGGCGGTCACCGACGAGGCCAAGGCGATGAGCAAGGCCTTGCAGAAGGCTGGCTTCACTTTCGTCGGGCCGACAATCTGCTACGCCTTCATGCAGGCCACCGGCATGGTCATGGACCACACCACCGACTGCGATCGCTACGCCGCGCTGGTGCGCTGACGGGGTACAATGCGCGCCTTGCTGAAATAAGGAATTCGCCTGTGGAAAAGTTCAAGGGCGCCCTGATGGTCGGGGTGCTGCGCCTGTTTGCCAAGCTGCCCTGGGGCGCCGTGCAGCGCGTCGGCGCCGGTATCGGCTGGCTGATGTGGAAAATCCCCAACGGCTCGCGCAATGTCGTGCGCATCAACCTGGCCAAGTGCTTCCCGGAGATGGACCCGGCCGAGCGTGAGCAACTGGTCGGCCGCGCGCTCAAGGACATCGGCAAGTCGTTCGTCGAAAGCGCCTGCGCCTGGATCTGGCCGCCGCAGCGCTCGCTCGACCTGGTCAAGGAAGTGCACGGCCTGGAAGTGCTGGAGCAGGCCCTGGCCTCGGGCAAGGGCGTGGTCGGCATCACCAGCCACCTGGGCAACTGGGAAGTGCTCAACCACTTCTATTGCAACCAGTGCAAACCGATCATCTTCTACCGCCCGCCCAAGTTGAAGGCGGTGGATGACCTGCTGCGTGAACAGCGGGTGCAAATGGGCAACCGCGTGGCGCCTTCGACCAAGGAAGGCATTCTCAGCGTGATCAAGGAAGTGCGTCGGGGTGGTCAGGTGGGGATTCCCGCGGACCCGGAGCCGGCCGAGTCGGCAGGCGTGTTCGTGCCGTTCCTGGGGACCCAGGCGCTGACCAGCAAGTTCGTGCCGAACATGCTCGCCGGCGGCAAGGCGGTCGGGGTGTTCCTGCACGCCCTGCGCCTGCCCGATGGTTCGGGCTTCAAGGTGTTCCTGGAGGCGGCGCCAGAGGCCATGTACAGCACCGATGTGAATGAATCGGCGGCAGCCATGAGCAAGGTGGTCGAGCGTTATGTGCGCGAGTACCCGAGCCAGTACATGTGGAGCATGAAGCGCTTCAAGAAGCGCCCGGCGGGTGAGCCTCGCTGGTATTGATAGTACCGTGGGGGGGGGGGGGGGGGGGGGGGGGGGGGGGGGGGGGGGGGGGGGGGGGGG